>NZ_JBQCUK010000002.1:0-271476 GCF_051963335.1 Neisseria sp. P0004.S004 | reverse complement strand
AATCTCTTGCTTAATTTACAATTGGTTATCTGCATTTTCGTAGCCTAGCATAACTGCTAATCTACGTCAGCCCCAAAAATTATCGTACTTCATCATTATTTCTCCTTATCAACGAGTTGGTATCACAATATCACTTAAGAAAATTGAATGGAATGCCCTATCAATAAAAAGACTTAATAAAAATCTACCTTCCTGAAAATGTGTCCCCGTATCCATTGCCATTCTTATTATGATAAAGAATTGATTGAACCGTCGTAGGATGTTCCTTAAGGTATTGCCTCAATATATGCCGATTTTGGCGGAGTAATACCCTTTCTGTCGTTTTCAGACGGCCTTTTCACTTCAACAAGCGTTTCAACATACCTTCATACACTGCCGACAGCTTCGGAATATCTTCCAAACGTACGTTTTCGTTGATTTGGTGGATGGTCGCGTTGGACGGGCCTAATTCGATGAGTTCTTTGGCAATGGCTTTGATGAAACGCCCGTCCGAAGTACCGCCGGTAGTGGACAATTCGGCCTCAACGCCACAAATCTCAGCAATGGCTTCGCGTGCCACGTCGGTCAGTTTGCCCGCGTGGGTTAGGAAAGGTTGGCCTGAACAAGACCACTGCAAATCGTATTGCACACCGTGTTTGTCCAAAATGGCGTGGACGCGTTGTTTCAGTCCTTCTTCGGTGGACTCGGTAGAGAAACGGAAATTGAATTTGACGTTCAGCTCGCCCGGAATAACGTTGGTCGCGCCTGTACCACCGTTGATATTGGAAATTTGGAAACTGGTCGGCGGGAAGTATTCGTTGCCCTCGTCCCAAACTTCCTGCGTCAGCTCCAGCAAGGCCGGGGCAAAAGTATGCACGGGATTGATGGCCAAATGCGGATAGGCAATATGGCCTTGCTTGCCTTTGACGGTCAGATTGCCCGACAACGAACCACGCCGTCCGTTTTTCAACATATCGCCCAATTTATCCACGGCAGTCGGTTCGCCAACGATGCAGTAATCAATCAACTCGCCGCGCGCTTTCAACACATCGACGACTTTGGTCGTGCCGTCCAGCGCATCGCCCTCTTCGTCCGAAGTAATCAGGAGCGCAATGCTGCCTTGATGATCGGGATGTTCGGCAACGAAACGCTCACAGGCGGTAACGAAACAGGCAATGCTGGTTTTCATGTCCGCCGCACCACGGCCATACAGACGGCCTTCACGCTCGGTCGGTTCAAACGGTGGCGAATCCCATTTTTCAACAGGGCCTGTCGGCACGACGTCGGTATGTCCGGCAAAGCAGAACACCGGAGCCTGTGTACCGCGGCGCAACCAAACATTTTTGGTGTCGCCAAAATGAAGCTCTTCTACGGCAAAACCGATTTTTTGCAGGCGTTCGGCCAGCAGTTGTTGGCAATTTTGGTCATCCGGCGTAACGGACGGGCGGAAAATCAGCGCTTTGGCAAGCTCTAGGGATTGGGGTTCGGTCATATTTGTTCACTTTGAGAAACAGGCCGTCTGAAACGTTCTGAATATGATTTTCAGACGGACTTGAGTTTATTTGAAGATACTGAATGGGCAGTTTGTCTTTCTGCGTCCTGAGTTATTTTCCATGGCAAGCTTCATACAGCGGCAGTAAGTCTTCCACTGTTTCCACTATCCATTTCGCAACATCCTGCTTGCCCAAATCATCGCGTTCGATGTGTTTGCCGATGCAGAAGAAATCTTTATCGTCTCGAAGCTTTCTATCGCCGTCGCTTTGTTGGGCGACGGTGCGGTAGTCGTCATATTCGCTTTCCGCACCGTGCCACATATCGAATGAAGCGTATTTTTCGGTATCAAAATTATCCAGCCAGCGGTTGTAATCGGGCAACGCAATGGGGGAAATATCGGCTTTATAGCAGTGCCAATCCAAGCTGACGCTCAAACGGCGGCGGTTGAGCAAAATCGACAAAATTGCTGCGGAATTTTTATATTGTTCGTATTTGAAATAGGCAAAGAAATGGGCGCGAACCTGCCAGCCGTTACACCAGCGTTCGATATGCGGCGGCGCAAACGGCGCACCCAATTCGGTGGCAACCTGCTGGATCAGCTGCTGCCATACCTGCCAGTTTTCTTTATAGTCGGCTTTGATTTGCGGAATACTTTCAGGCTGGTATTTTTTAAGCTGGGAAAATTGGAAAAAGGGAATATTGAACAAATCGCAACTTTTTGGGGTCAGCATAATATATCCTTGAGACGATTGTTTCAGACGGCCTTATTTGCGGCGGCGTGCAGCCATAATTTCGCCGATTTCGGTCAGTTTTTCTTTGGGGATAAAGGTTTTGCCCATATCAAACAGCGGCTCTTCAATCGCCAGATGAACATCATATCCTGCGACAAAGCGTTTGAACGCTTCCGCATCGGGGACATAGGCGTTGTCTGCTTCGAGTTTGATGAATTCGGCGGATACTGCCGCCCAGTTGTTGTGCAGGCTGATATGTTGGCGCAAAAGCTCGTCAACGCTTTCTTGAGCTTGCGGCGCATATTGCAATAGAAGCGGGAAGAAATTTTCTTCTTCATCTTCATGGTGCAACGGCGCGGCAACATTAAAATACTGGGCAATCTGGCGGATGGTTTGCAAAACGATTTGATTGCAGCCGTTTTCGGCAATATAGTCCGACAACATGGCAACCTGGCTGCAGAAACGGCGCACTTTGCCATGACAGGCGTACAGCATTTCAATGGGTTCGGCAAAAGTAACGCTTTTGGTTTCAAACGGATTCATGGTTTTGAGGTTTTATTTTTAAATTAATGTTTCCAGATTATAACAAAACAGCCTGCGCAAGGCAGGCTGTCTGTTTTTAAGCTTAAAGCGGATTAGTCAACCAAAGTAACTTTACCGTTCATCAAAGCACCGTGACCTGGGAAGGTACAAGCGAATTTGTATTCGCCGCCGGCCAATTTAGCAGGATCCAGAGTCAAGGAAGATTCTTCGCCGCCGCCAACCAGTTTGGTGTGGGCAACAACGCGTGCGTCGTCAGGTTTAACGTAGTCAGTTGCAGCGGCACCGGCACCGTCTTTGAAAATACCGTCCATGTCTTCGGCTTTACCGATGACGATGTTGTGACCCATGCTTTCTTTAGGTTGGGTACCGGTGTGTTTCAAAGTGATGGTGAATTCTTTACAAGCTTTGCTTACTTGGATTTCTTTAGTGTTGAACTGCATAGCGTCGTTGGCTTCAACAGTAGTTGCGCAGTTGCCGGCAGCAGGAGCGGCGGCAGCATCGGCCGGAGCAGCTTCAGATGCAGGAGCGGCATCGGCAGGTGCAGTAGTTTCTGCAGGAGCAGCTTCAGAAGCAGCGGAAGCAGCAGGTGCTTCAGCAGGTTTTGCAGCTTCTTGAGAGCATGCAGCCAAGCCGATAACGGCAGCGGAAATCAGAGCCAGATAAGCTTTCATTGATGTATCTCCTAATGATGAGAGTCTTGTTAAGTTCTATTAATAGAACCCGCGCGAATATATTAACAAAGGCAAATGCCAAACTTAAACTTATTCACGCAGAGCGATAAGAAATTCAGGCGTTATTTTGCTACAAACTTCGCACGAAATCAAAGTTTCAGGCCAAGTTTACATCAGTTTACCTAAAAGAAAACAGTTACTGTTTAGGTCGTATTTCTTTAGTATTAGATGCTATCAGTCAAATGAAATAAGTTTTAACATTTATTAACCATAATCTCATTCGGCATGATTTTAGCGGCCGTGCTTGCGTACCAATTCTGCCAATGCCGCTGCCAATTCGGGATGCCTGCCTTCCAATTTGGCCGCAGCCGCATCGAAGCTGTCCAAAGCGGCCTCGCTCAATCGCAAGCTGTTGGTTTTCGGCTGGGACAGAGGTTTGGGGACCACCCTGACCGCCACTTCCCGTATTCCGTCGTGCAACGCTTGCAACTTGGGCAACATGGCAGGCAGGATCATTTTCAAACGCGAAGCAGCCATATTGTTGGCGGCCAGCAAAACCAATCTTCCATCTTCAACACAGGCCGTCTGAAAATGCGGATGCAGGTTGACCGGCAAAACCGTTTTGATTTTTGCATCCAATTTCCGCCATTGTTGCGATTGTTGCAACAAGCCCGCCAATAAGCGGTCGCGCTTGCCCAATTGTGCTAAATCCATATATTTCAGACGGCCTTTCAGTAAATTAACCAAACAATTACAATTGAAATACAGCAAAACCGCCTTTATTTCAAACAGCATTACCGCGTTATACAAGCGCTTGTGTTAAAATCCCAATTTCGCCCACTATTATATCAAGGCGCAGGAATTATTCATGCTGACAAACATTGCTAAGAAAATCTTCGGCAGCCGCAACGACCGCCTGCTGAAACAATATCGTAAATCCGTTTCTAAAATCAATGCACTCGAAGAACAGATGAAAGCGTTGAGCGACGCGGATTTACAGGCCAAAACCGCCGAGTTCAAACAACGCCTCGCTGACGGACAAACGCTAGATGATATTTTGGTTGAAGCCTTTGCCGTCTGCCGCGAGGCATCCCGCCGCGTATTGGGCATGCGCCACTTCGATGTACAGCTGATCGGCGGTATGGTCCTGCACCATGGCAAAATCGCCGAAATGCGTACCGGTGAAGGTAAAACTCTGGTGGCTACCCTTGCCGTTTACCTGAATGCATTGTCAGGAAAAGGCGTACACGTCGTTACCGTCAACGACTACCTTGCCTCCCGTGACGCAGGCATTATGGAGCCGTTGTACAATTTCTTAGGCTTGAGCGTCGGCGTGATCGTAGCCGATTTGCAACCTTTCGAACGCCAAACCGCTTACGGTGCCGACATTACTTACGGTACAAACAACGAATTCGGCTTCGACTACCTGCGCGACAATATGGTGACCGACCAATACGACAAAGTTCAGCGCGAATTGAACTTTGCCGTTGTCGACGAAGTGGACTCCATTTTGATCGACGAAGCGCGTACGCCGCTGATTATTTCCGGCCAGGCAGATGACAACATCCAGCTCTACCGCGTGATGGATGCCGTTCCGGCCCACCTTATCCGCCAAGAAACCGAAGAAGGCGAAGGCGATTACTGGGTAGATGAAAAAGCACACCAAGTTATTCTGAGCGAAGCCGGTCACGAACACGCCGAGCAAATCCTGACCCAAATGGGCTTATTACAGGAAAACGACTCGCTCTACTCTGCCGCCAATATTTCCCTGATGCACCACCTCATGGCGGCATTGCGTGCGCACACCCTGTTCCACAAAGACCAACACTACGTCATTCAAGACGGCGAAATCGTGATTGTGGACGAGTTCACAGGCCGTCTGATGGCCGGCCGCCGTTGGTCCGAAGGCTTGCACCAAGCCGTTGAAGCCAAAGAAGGCGTAGAAATCAAACGCGAAAACCAAACGCTTGCCTCCATTACCTTCCAAAACTACTTCCGCCTGTACAGCAAACTGTCCGGCATGACCGGTACGGCCGACACCGAAGCCTTCGAGTTCCAAAGCATTTACAACCTCGAAACCGTCATCATCCCGACCAACCGTCCGGTACAACGTAAAGACTTCAACGACCAAATCTTCCGCTCGGCCGAAGAAAAATTTGAAGCCGTTGTCAAAGACATCGCCGAATGTCACAAAAACGGCCAACCGGTTTTGGTCGGTACCACCAGCATCGAAAACTCCGAACTGGTTTCCCGTTTGTTACACGAAGCCGGTCTGCCGCATAACGTCCTCAACGCCAAAGAACACGAGCGCGAGGCATTGATTGTGGCCCAAGCCGGTAAAGTCGGCGCAATTACCGTTGCCACCAACATGGCCGGCCGCGGTACCGATATTGTCTTGGGCGGCAACCTCAAACATCAAATCGAAGCCATCCACGCCGATGAAACCCTGAGCGAACAGCAAAAACAAGCGCAAATTTCCGCCCTTGAAAGCGGTTGGCAAACCGAACACGACCAAGTTGTGGCCGCAGGCGGTTTGCACATTATCGGTACGGAACGCCACGAAAGCCGCCGTATCGACAACCAATTGCGCGGTCGTGCAGGCCGTCAGGGCGACCCCGGCTCCAGCCGTTTCTATCTGTCGTTTGAAGACCCATTGCTGCGCCTCTTCGCTCTCGACCGTGCCGCCGCCATCCTCAACCGTCTGGCACCCGAGCGCGGCGTTGCCATCGAACACGGCCTGCTGACCCGTCAAATCGAAGGCGCGCAACGTAAAGTCGAAGGTCGCAACTTCGATATGCGTAAACAGGTTTTGGAATACGATGACGTTGCCAACGACCAACGTAAAGTGATTTACCATCAACGCAACGAAATCCTGACGACTAAAGACGTCAGCGATTTGACTCGCGAAATCCGCGCCGACGTTATCAGCGACTTGGTTGATTACCACATTCCGCCTGACAGCATGGAAGAGCAATGGGACATTCCGGCACTTGAGCACCAACTTGCCGCTGATTTCCGCCTGCATGTCGATATTAAAGGCTGGTTGAAAGAAGACAGCACTTTGGACAACCAAGACATTAAAGAGCGCCTTATCAAACGCATCGAAGACGAATATGCTGAGAAAGTCGAATTGGTCGGCAAACAAGCCATGTCGGATTTCGAACGCAACGTTATGCTGCAAGTTATCGACAACCAATGGCGCGAACACCTCGCCGCCATGGACTACCTGCGCCAAGGCATCCATCTGCGCAGCTATGCTCAGAAAAATCCGAAACAAGAATACAAACGTGAAGCTTTCATCATGTTTGAAAACCTGTGGCGCAGCATCAAACAAAACATTGCCGCTTTGCTGACTGCTGTTCAAATCGAGCGCAACAGCGAATACGACCACACTGCTGCACAAAGCGTCAGCGATGTTCAAACCGTCCACTCCGATGCGCCTGATATGGAAGAATTACTCGGTCAATCGCAAACCGACTTGGTTACCGAAGCATTTGATCCTGACGGCACAGACTTCAGCCCTGAAGCACTTGCCCAAAACGGCCTGATTGTTCACCGCAACGATCCTTGCCCTTGCGGCAGCGGCCTGAAATACAAACAGTGCCACGGTAAATTGAACTAAGCAGTCATCTCAAAAGGCCGTCTGAACGGTGAAACGAGAATCTTTGATTTCGTTCTCACATCTGTTCAGACGGCCTGAGAATTATCCAAACAAGCAAAAAATTTCCAAACCCAATTTCAAAAGAGTATCCCTATGGCAGGCAACACCTTCGGACAAATCTTTACCGTTACCACTTTCGGCGAAAGCCACGGCGCAGGCTTGGGCTGCATCATTGATGGCTGCCCGCCCGGATTAGAATTGAGCGAAGCGGATATCCAATATGACCTTGACCGTCGCAAACCCGGCACCAGCCGCCACGTTACCCAGCGCCGCGAAGCCGACCAAGTCGAAATCCTCTCCGGCGTATTCGAAGGCAAAACCACCGGTACACCCATCGCCCTCCTGATCCGCAATACCGACCAACGCAGCAAAGACTATGGCAATATCGCCACCAGCTTCCGCCCTGGTCACGCCGATTACACCTACTGGCACAAATACGGTACACGCGACTATCGCGGCGGCGGTAGAAGTTCCGCCCGCGAAACCGCTGCCCGCGTTGCCGCCGGAGCAGTTGCAAAAAAATGGCTGAAAGAAAAATTCGGCACTGAAATTACCGCCTATGTTACCCAAGTAGGCGAAAAAAAAATCCAGTTTGAAGGCTACGAATATATTTCCCAAAATCCTTTTTTTGCCGCAAACCAAAGCCAAATTGAGGACTTGGAAAACTATATGGACAGCGTGCGCAAATCATTGGATTCTGTCGGCGCAAAACTTCATATCGAAGCAGCCAACGTCCCTGTCGGCTTAGGCGAACCAGTTTTTGACCGCCTCGATGCAGAAATTGCCTATGCCATGATGGGCATCAATGCCGTCAAAGGCATGGAAATCGGCGCAGGTTTTGATAGCGTAACTCAACGCGGCAGCGAGCACGGCGACGAGCTCACGCCTCAAGGCTTTCTATCCAACCACTCAGGCGGCATCTTGGGTGGCATCAGCACCGGACAAGACATTCATGTGAATATTGCCATTAAACCGACCAGTTCCATCGCCACACCGCGCCGCAGTATTGATATAGAGGGCAACCCTGTCGAACTTGCCACACACGGCCGCCACGACCCCTGCGTCGGATTACGCGCCGCTCCGATTGCAGAAGCCATGCTGGCATTGGTCTTGATCGACCACGCCTTACGCCATCGTGCACAAAATGCCGATGTACAGGTCAATACACCGGACATCACTAAATTGGAAAAATAACCGTTTATTTCTGAATATTCTCAGAAAAATTTAGCCAAATCACAGTCTTTATACTACAATAGCACCTTATTGCCGTATGACGAAAATACGGATTTATATTAGAGGAATACAACCGCAATGGCACAAGAAACCGCTTTGGGCGCTGCGCTGAAATCTGCCGTCCAAACTATGAGCAAGAAAAAACAGACAGACATGATTGCCGACCACATTTACGGCAAATATGATGTATTCAAACGATTCAAACCGTTGGCCGTCGGTATCGACCAAGACTTGGTTGCCGCCCTGCCCCAATACGACCCTGCACTGATTGCACGCGTACTGGCTAACCACTGCCGCCGTCCGCGCTATCTGAAAGCCCTGGCTCGCGGCGGCAAACGTTTTGACTTGAATAACCGCTTCAAAGGCGAAGTCAGCGCAGAAGAACAAACCATCGCCCAACAGCACCCAGCCGTTCAACAGGCATTGGCTGCACAAGCCGAACGTCAAGCCGCTAAGGCTACTACAGAAGCAGAAGTAGCTCCTACTCAAGCCGAGACCAACGAAGCTTCTGAATAATGTTCAGACGGCCTGATAAGGCTTGCACTAAATAAATAGAGCCCCAATTTAATACGACATCTTTAACGTCGATGAATTGGGGCTTTTTATTGCCTTAACCTTATAGTGGCTGATTAAAAATAGCCTTGTTTACCCCCACCAAGCCAAGTTTTGAAACCAAAATCTTTTCTAAGCTATTCCCAATAAGGTATTTCTTTATTACGCTGATTATTCTTGTATCAATTTAAACATTGAACAACATTATTTGTTCGACATTAAAGCAATCTAAAATCTACTCTTATGAACATAAGTAAAGGCCGTCTGAAATATCTTTCAGACGGCCTTTTTAAATCAAACAGTCAGTTAAAACACGGCTTGCAAAACCAAATAGCTGACAACAGACAAAACGGCAGCAGCAGGCAAGGTAATAACCCAAGCAAGGCCGATCGGTTTCATCAATTTCCAGTTGGCATTGCGGTTAACCAAGCCGATACCCAAAACTGCACCTACCAAGATATGGGTACTGGAAACAGGCAAGCCCATAAATGATGCGGCCATCACGACGGCGGCGGCAGAAAGCTCTGCTGAGAAGCCTGACGCGGGGTGCATTTCTGCTAAGCTGGTGCCTACGGTTTTAATCACTTCTTTACCGACAAACCATAAGCCGACGATCAAAGCGATACCGAAAGTCAACATGGCAATTGGCGGCACGGCGTTTTGAGAAGTAATGCTGTTGGTACGCAGCACATCCATAATCGCGGCAAACGGACCAATCGCATTGGCAATATCGTTTGCACCATGGCTGAATGCGAAACCGCAAGCAGTAAATACCTGCATCCATGAGAACATTTGGAAAGTCGATTTATCCAAATCTTTGCGTTTCAAACTTTTGGCGAATACAAACGTACCCATCCAAATAGCTGCGCCGATCATGAAAATGGTCAGGAAGCTGTTGACGTTGCTCATGCCCAAATGCAGATTTTTCAGACCTTTAAAAATCAACATGGCCGCAATCATCATGCCGCCGACAGAAGCAATAAACGGCACCCAGGAATGCAGTGCTTTGTAAGAATCTACTTCGCCCTTACGGCTGTCAAAGCGGTGCAGACCGCGATAATACTCAGACTGCAATTCTTCAGGATCAAAGTCCGGCTCATCATAAATTTGGGCATCGTGCGCCATTTTGGTGGCGTATTCGACTTTTTCAGATTCACTCAAGGCATCAAAAAACAGGCGGTGCTCTTCTTTATAGGCTTTCTTCTCCAACTTGATGCCTTTGAGCGTATTATCGGCCCAAGAGTTGTAGTCCAAAACGTTTTTCTTAATTCGTGAAAACAATAGATAGGAAACGATGCCACCTAATACCGGAGACAAAATCCAAGACAAGGCAATTTCGCCCAACTTGTCCCATTGAATCAGCGCAATGGAATCCACACCGTTCAATGCCGCCATACACAAGGCACTACCGACGATACCGCCGATAATGGCGTGTGTCGTAGAAACCGGCAGACCTTTGCGCGATGCAAAAAGCAGCCACAATGCCGCAGCCAAAAGCGCAGACATCATAATAAAAACAAACTGCATCGGATCCAGATGCATGCCATTCAAATCGACAATACCCTTACGGATGGTATCTGTTACCTCGCCGCCGGCAATCACTGCGCCGCTGACTTCAAATACTGCCGCAATCAGCAAAGCTTGCGGAATAGTCAATGTGCCGGAGCCGACACTTGTACCGAAAGAGTTAGCAATATCGTTACCACCCACATTAAACGCCATGAAGACGCCGAAAAAGGTAGCAAGGATAAACAGGCCGGAGTGGTTGTAGTGGGTATAACCCAGGCCCCAATAAATAAAATAGCCGACCATGCTCACAAGCATAGCGGCAAAAACCGTATTAATCAGCTTCAAGTTCGCACTCGACTGAGTTTGAGCCATGGAAAGTTTCCTTTTGGAAAACATGTTGAGTCACGTTATTTTAACCTCTTTGTAATCTTTCTTGCACCAACTATTTACATTAAATGCCGAAATTCCCGTAAAAACGTCAAAAGGCGTTAAAATGTCGCTTTACCTTCTCTTTCTGTAACCGAAATGCAACCCCAATACTATATCGGCATCATGTCCGGAACCAGCATGGACGGTGCCGATGCCGTACTGATTCAAATGCAGGGCAAGCAATGGCAACGAGCCGTTGCCCACAGCTTTCTACCCTATTCAGACGGCCTGCGCCAAGAATTGTTGGCACTACAAGACATAGGCGAAAATGAATTGCACAGAAGCAATATCCTGGCGCAAACACTCAGCCGCCTATACACCCAAACCGTCCAACAACTATTGGCAGAACAAAACCTGTCGGCCAAAGACATTGCCGCAATCGGCTGCCACGGACAAACCATCCGCCATGCGCCTGAATACGGTTACAGCATTCAACTGGTTAACCTCTCCCTGTTAGCTGAACTGACCGGCATTTTCACTGTCGGCGACTTTCGCAGCCGCGACCTTGCCTGCAACGGTCAAGGTGCACCCCTCGTCCCAGCCTTTCACGAAGCGCTGTTTCGAGATGCGAATGAAACCCGAGCCGTACTCAACATTGGAGGCATTTCCAATATCAGCATCCTCCCGCCCGACAGCCCTTCTTTCGGCTTCGATACCGGCCCCGGCAATATGCTGATGGATGCATGGATGCAACATATCTGGCAGCAGCCTTACGACAAAAACGGGGAAAAAGCCGCACAAGGCAAAATCCTCCCCGACCTGCTCGCTTCCCTGCTCGACCATCCTTATTTCAGCCGCCCTTATCCCAAAAGTACAGGCCGAGAGTTGTTTTCCCTAAGCTGGCTTCAAGGCCGTCTGAAAGGTAATGAAAAGCCGGAAGATGTGATACGCACATTGGTCTTTTATACCGCACAAACCATTTTTGACGCGACCAAACAAGCTGCTCCGGCGATTCATAATCTTTACATCTGCGGCGGCGGCATCCGCAATCCGGTTTTGATGCAAGACTTGGAAACCCTGTTTTCTCCCGACACCAAATTGCACAGCACAGCCAAGCTCCATCTTGACCCGCAATGGGTCGAAGCTGCCGCTTTTGCCTGGCTTGCAGCCTGTTGGTGCAATCAAGTTCCGAGCAATCCCTACCATGCAACCGGCGCACATTCACACCGAATTTTAGGCTCGGGACATTACGGTAACTAAAGTCGGATAAATAAGGGTAAGCGGATTAAATGGTTGATCTTACCTTTGCATGAGAGTGAGACAGACTAGCATCTCATCGGATTATCTGGTTGATGCTTCACCTACTGCTGGTGCATGTTTCCTTCGCTAATTCCAGCAAGAACCCCACACGCCTCAACTTCCCGGTCATCGTTGCAACTCGCTCTCAGTGAAACGAGTTGTTTCTCAAGCGCTTGCAGAGCGGTTATCTGCGACCGCACATGAGAGATGTGATCATCGAGCAAGGCGTTGACGGCGGTACAAGGCTGATGAGGGTCGTCCTGATAGCTCTGTAGTTCGTGAATCTCAGCCAGTGACAGGCCCAGGATTCTGCAGCGACGGATGAAAGCCAGCCCCTCACCATGCTTCTCGGTATAGACACGGTAACCGTTGTCCTGCCGATCAGGCGGCGGCAATAAGCCCTGCTGTTCATAGAAGCGGATCGTCTGTGTTTCGACCCCTACCAACTGCGCCAACTGACCAATGCGCATCAGCCTCCTCCCCAACGGATTCTTTACTCTATTGACCTTATAGTAGCTTTATAGTTTAAAATGGTACCACAACATTGTTCAAGTGGAGTCATATTATGAGCAAATCCTGTGGTGGCGCCTGTGGCGGTGATGCAACGTCCGCAGCGGATACCGATATACAGGCCTCCTCCGAGGCGACAGGGAGATGGGTCAGTGTTTATGCAGTGCCGAAGATGGACTGTCCATCAGAAGAACGAATGATTCGCCTAGCCCTGAACGGCTTTGAGGAGATTCGGGCGCTGTCCTTCGACTTGTCGAACCGCCGGCTGAAGGTCGTGCATGACGGCGAGATCGAGCCCGTCACCTCGAAACTGAAGACCTTGGGGCTAGGCGCCTCGCTTCAGGAAACCGTCGCTGCAAATCCAGAGACCATCAAGGCCGCCGAGTTTTCGGCAGCTTCTGCTAAGCAAGAATCCTGGACCCTGCGCTGGTTGCTCGGCATCAATGCACTTCTGTTCGTAGTGGAAATGACTGCCGGTCTGATCGCCCAGTCCACCGGCCTGATTGGAGAATCCCTGGACAATTTTTCCGATGCGGCGGTGTACGGGCTTGCCCTTTATGCGGTTGGACATAGCGTGAAAATGCAGGTACGTGCCGCGCATCTTGCTGGTGTACTGCAACTGATCTTGGCTGTGGGCGTGCTCGTAGAGGTGGTGAGACGCTTTGTATTCGGTAGTGAGCCTGAATCTCTGGTGATGATGGCTATCGCATTCGTCGCATTGATTGCCAATACCAGTTGTCTGCTGCTCATATCCAAACATCGGGAAGGCGGGGCGCACATGAAGGCAAGCTTGATATTCTCGGCCAACGACGTGGTGATCAACCTGGGGGGCATCACCGCCGGCGCCCTGGTCGCGTGGACCGGTTCCAATTATCCAGATCTGATTATCGGCACCATCACGGGGGTGATTGTACTTAACGGTGCCAGACGCATTTTGGCGTTGAAGGGTTAAATAATGCTCATTATTGGCAAAAAGCTCTCGCCGTATGCCCTATTGTCCATATCGGGCCTGCTGGCAGCGTCTGATCAGGCTGTAAAGTGGCTGGTGCAGCAATCAATGGCCTATGGCGAGTATGTTTCGGTGACCCCGTTCTTTAACTGGGTGCACCTATGGAACACCGGTGCCGCATTCAGTCTTTTTGCGAATGGTGGAGGCTGGCAGCGCTACTTTTTTATCGGAATCGCGGTAGTGGTCTCGATTTTTCTGATCAAGCTGATCCTTGAAAATCGTCATAAAGGAGAAGCCATCGCTTACAGTCTTATCCTCGGTGGCGCCATGGGCAACCTGATTGACCGGGTCTTTCGCGGCTATGTTGTGGATTCCTTTGATTTCTATTGGCGAGACTGGCATTGGCCGGCCTTCAACCTGGCTGATATTGCAATTGTCCTCGGTGCCTTACTTTTCGTTTCCAGCAGCTTGTTGGGTAAAAAAGCAAACACCAATGCCGAGTCGGATGGATCTGACTGACACCTACGCCTATACAACACCATGACCGAACTTCCCGACAACATCCTTCACCTGCCGCAATACCAAGTACTGGGCTGCAAATCAACCGACGACGAAATGCACTTCCAGGTGGACGTGCCCGATCCCATCGCCTGCGAGGAATGCGGCGTGCAGGGTGAGTTCGTACGGTTCGGCAAGCGTGACGTTCCCTATCGTGATCTGCCCATCCACGGCAAGCGGGTCACTCTCTGGGTGGTCCGCCGCCGATACACCTGCCGGGCCTGCAAGACAACATTCAGGCCCCAGCTACCGGAGATGGTGGACGGATTCCGTATGACACTGCGGCTGCATGAGTACGTGGAGAAGGAATCCTTCAACCACCCCTACACCTTTGTGGCGGCACAGACCGGCCTGGACGAGAAGACGGTGCGCGACATCTTCAACGCCCGCGCCGAGTTCTTGGGGCGCTGGCACCGCTTCGAGACGCCCCGCATCCTGGGCATTGACGAGCTATACCTGAACAAGCGCTACCGCTGCATTCTGACCAACATTGAGGAGCGAACCCTGCTCGACCTGCTGGCCACCCGCCGCCAGGACGTGGTGACCAACTACCTGATGAAGCTGAAAGACCGGCAGAAGGTCGAGATCGTCAGCATGGACATGTGGAACCCCTACCGGGCAGCGGTCAAGGCTGTACTGCCCCAGGCCCGTATCGTGGTCGATAAGTTCCATGTGGTGCGCATGGCCAACGATGCCCTAGAGAGAGTGCGCAAGGGCCTCAGAAAGGAGCTGAAACCGTCCCAGAGCCGGACTCTCAAGGGAGACCGGAAAATCCTGCTGAAACGCGCTCACGAAGTCTCAGACCGGGAGCGCCTCATCATGGAGACCTGGACAGGCGCGTTCCCGCAACTGCTGGCCGCCTACGAGCACAAGGAGCGCTTCTACGGCATCTGGGACGCCACCACACGGCTCCAGGCAGAAGCCGCCCTGGACGAGTGGATAGCCACCATCCCGAAGGGCCAAAAGGAAGTCTGGAGCGATCTGGTCAGGGCAGTGGGAAACTGGCGTGAAGAGACCATGACCTACTTCGAGATGGACATGCCCGTCACCAACGCTTACACGGAGTCCATCAACCGACTGGCCAAGGACAAGAACCGTGAAGGGCGCGGTTACTCCTTCGAGGTGATGCGGGCACGAATGCTCTACACCACGAAGCACAAGAAGAAGGCACCGACTGCGAAGGTCTCTCCTTTCTACAAGAAAACCATCGGTTACGGACTGCCGGACTTCGCAGAGGAACTCAACTACGGAGTCGATCTATCAACCATCTGAGGGTGGTATCAGATTGATGGGGTGAAGGTGCCCCATCAACCATTAAATCCGTATACCCATAAATAAAAAGGCCGTCTGGACATTTTCAGACGGCCTTTACTATATTAGCTTTTACTTATTCTTCTTCTGGCAAACGGTTGATTTTCACACGGGCAATCCGTTGTCCGTCTTTTTCAACCACTTCAAAACGCCAGCCGTGATAATCGATGAAATCGCCTACATCAGGAATACTTTGCAACTCTTCCATAATCAAGCCGGCAACGGTATGAAAGTCCGCATCTTCCTCTTGAGCAGGCAGATTTAACTGAGAAGCCAATTCCACATACTCCAATGCACCATCCACAGACAGTGTTTCATCCTGACTGGCTGGAGCAGCTTCTTCTTCCTCACGCTCAAACTCTTCGGGGAATTCACCGGCAATGGTTTCCAACAAATCTTTCATGGTTACCATACCTAACACCGCACCAAACTCATCCACCACCAACGCATAATCCGCGCTGCTTTGACGGAACAATTCAATCGCATTTAACGCCGTCGTACTGTCCGGCAAAATCAATGGCTGGCGCAAGGCCGTCTGAATATTGATTTCTCCCGATTCAAGCAGCTGGTTCAGCAAATCTTTTTTACTGATATAGCCCAAAGGCTCATCTACACCTGCCTTACCGACAACCAACAAACGGCTATACGGCGTATTTTTCAACTGCGCATTTTGTTCTTCCCGACTTTGGGAAATATCCAATTTCTCGATTTCCCGACGCGGAATCATCACGCCCATAATCGGACGCTCCGCCAAAGTCAGCACGCTGCGAATCATAGATTTTTCGTTTTCTTCAAAATGCTCGTCATCGCCGCCGTTATCGCCTGCTTTTGCCAAAATGCTTTCGCGGATACCCATCATACCCAACACATTTTCAGCGGTGCGTTTTCGCCAAGAAGTGCTGATGTAGTCATTTTTGCGGGCATTCTTTTGCGAAACCTGATTAAACAGTTCGATCAAAATCGAGAAGCCGATCGCCGCATACAAATAGCCTTTCGGAATATGGAAATGGAAGGCTTCCGCGATCAGGCTGAAACCAATCATCAACAAGAAACCCAGACACAACATCACAACGGTCGGATGCTTGTCCACAAAGGCAGTCAACGGTTTGCTGGCAGAAATCATCACAGTCATCGCCACAACAACCGCCCCCATTGCCACCACAATATGATCCACCATCGCCACTGCCGTAATAACAGAATCGATAGAGAAAACCGCATCCAAAATCAAAATTTGCGCCACAACACCCCAAAAAGAAGAATGCTTCTTCTGTCCTTCAGCAACCGCAAATTGATTGTGGCCTTCAAGGCGTTCGTGCAGCTCGGTAGTCGCTTTATAAAGCAGGAAAATACCACCGGCAAACATAATCATGTCTTTGCCGGAAATCTCCAGACCACCCAGCTCAAACAAAGGGCGTGTCAGTGTCATGATGTGTGCCATGAAGCCCAGCATAAAAATCCGAATAACGACAGCCAAACCCAAGCCCGTTATCCGCGCCCTATCCCGTTGCAACGGTTTGACCTTGTTTGCCAAAATTGCTACGAAAACAAGGTTATCAATACCTAAAACAACTTCCAAAACCAGAAGCGTGGCAAAGCCTATCCAAGTATGCGGCTCGGCCAACCAACTGAAATCCATAATGATTGCGTTCCTTTAAAATACAAAAAGGCAGCCGTTCCGCTTAAAACGGACAGACTGCCAAATTTCGGGCATAGATAAAGGGAAGAAGCGGTATAACAACTACTCTGCTCTGCGTCTTTCATGAAAAATTTATGCCCCGGCCAAAAATAATGGCAAACAGTTTATCAGTTTGGCGAAAGAAAGGCAAAGTCTGACAGCATATTTTCTTTTAAAAACAGCCTACCGCTGCCAATCAATCACTTTCTCCAGCTTTAACAAAAGGAATCGGTCGATGTATTTGTTGATCATAGTTTGTTCGGTTTGCTGAAAGAAGATTCTTATAAGGAATTCCCTAAATGCCTGGGTAAAAACTTAGTTTTTTTACTAAGGTCTCAAGCCGTCTGAAAATTGGGATTTTTTCAGACGGCACGGTTTATATAGACAATAATTTTCTTAGAAAATATAACGATTATATTCTTTCAGAAATTACGGATATACTTAATCTCCATACAGTTAAAGTAATTAATCTGCCATCTAAATAAGAATATTCTAATTGAAGAGCATCATCTTCAAAGCAAATATTTCCAGCTGTAAATGTATTGCCATCTAGCCTACCTGTTATCTTATATTGTGTACTATCACCTATTCTTTCAAAAGGAATAATAACAGATTCATCTGTATTAACCTCTTCCAATATAAACTCATCAATAATGAAATAGTCAAGTTCCACATTGTAAACTTTATTCACTTCAATAGCCATTGGACAACAATTAAGGAAACAATATAGATCGTTATTTTCTATAGAAAAATATGCAAATTCCTCAATTGTTTCATCCATTTTTTTAGCTTTGCTGAGTAAATCATTTTTAACCTTTCATAAATTATTTTACTTCATAAATTGTTTTATCTTTTGGATTGCTACGATTTATAGCTTTCCAAAACTCTTTTCCACTTTTCACATGGATGGTTGTGATGGCACTTTAATAATTTGTTCCTATAAAGGCTGATGAATTAAGTGTAATCATTTAATCAATTATCATCAAAATATCTTAAAATATTAACCAATAGATAAAATAAAAACCACCATACAAGATGGTGGTTTTCAAATCTGGCTCCCCGACCTGGGCTCGAACCAGGGACCTGCGGATTAACAGTCCGTCGCTCTACCGACTGAGCTATCGGGGAATTAAAGATGAAATTATATAGAAAATATCAGAAACCTGTCAAGCAACAATCTATATAAAAACAAAAATATTTTTATATCTTTTTAATTTATAAAACTTTTATAAGATTTCAGCAATTTGTTTGGCCGCACGTTTCGCATCCAACAAAATCAAGCCCAATTTACCGCTTTCTTTTGCCATCAATGCCAACACTGCATTTTCACCTGCTTGACTCAACAGAATATAGCCATTTTTACCTTTAACCATTACCTGATCCAACTCACCGCAAGCCAACTCATGTACGGAACGATTGCCCAATGCCAGAAGCGTTGCCGACATCGCACCTACACGATCTGCATTCAAGTGGGAAGGCAGCATGGTTGCGATCGGCAGGCCGTCCGTAGAAATAACTGCAGAAGCAGTGATATCAGCAGAGGTATTGTTCAAATCGCTTAATACAGAGATTAATAGTTGTTGCATAGTCGCTCCATTCTAAAATAAATATCGGTCAGGCAAAAATCAACGGCTGCCGTATCGGTGGTACAGCACTTTAACCAAAGTAACAAAAGCCTCTTTATTTAAGTCAGGCATTCCGCCAATTACCAAAATCAGCTTGGTCATGCCAATATACAGCGGGAAAAAGGTCAATTCACTTTGGCCTGAAGGATCACAAATACCCCATGCGCTATTATTGATATGCAGGTTATTGCGAATCAAAAGACGGTGATTGTCTTCCATTTTGGCCACTTCGCTCGCCAAAAGACCCAACTCTTCCGCAGCCTCGTGATGGAAATTGGCATTGGCAAAATACAAACCGTTTTCATCAGCCAATAAAGCTTTGCCAGAATTGGACAACTGTTCCAATAATGTAGGCAATTGCTCGTCAGTCAAATGGATATCGTCTGTGCTGATTTCTTCATCACCATACAAAAATTCTAAGCGTTGGAGGCGGTATAGCAGGTTCAAAGCGGTATTGATGTCGCTGGTATCCGCCCACGCCAAGATTTTTTCGCTGCTGATGGTTTCAGACGGCTCTGCACGCAACAGACCATACAATAAAGTTCTGCTGGCACTGGGCGTATCACTTGAAACAGCATAATACGCACCCGCCGGTGTAATCTTAGGATATAAATTTGCTTGTAAAGAGAGTGTCGCTTCCATCTTATACCTCTAATCCGGGGTCAATTGAGAACAACATGGCAGTAACCAATTGTTTTACATCGTCTTCTCGACGCGCATCAATCTCAAAAACCGGTACATTAAAATTATTCTGTGCTAAATATTTTTGATAAACATCCACGCTTGGTAAAGATCGGATATCCATCTTCGTTACCCCTACAACCAGAGGTGCTTTTTTCAGCAACTCCCGGAATGCATCCAAGAAGAATTGCAAGTCTTTCAATGGATTGCTTCTTGTATTATCCAAAAGAAGCACTAAGCCCATACTGCCTTGGCTCAGAATTTCCCACATGAAATTAAAACGCTCCTGACCAGGCGTACCATAAAGGTGAACCTTAGTTTCCTCATCCAAATGAATGACACCGTAGTCCATTGCTACAGTTGTGTACCCCTTGCGGACAAGTGTCATATCAGATGCAGATGCATCGGTTTGAACCGGCGGTTCATCAGATAAAGCTGAAATTGCAGTGGTTTTACCTACGCCGACAGGACCGGTAAAGATAATTTTATTTTCTTTCATGACGTGTCCTTTACGATTTGCCCAGCAACTTACGCATCAGGCGTTGCAACAGGCCACGAGGTTGTTCTTTAGACGGACCGGCAATTTTTTGAGCCTCTTTGCTCATTGCTGTTTCAGGTACGTCTTTGCTATTCACATCAATCTGTTCGTTCAACGAAGGCGCATTGTGCGCATCAGTTGCAAACTCTGTATCTGTCGCCAAAAAGCCTGTCATATATGTTGCCGATAAATAATTCAAAATATCAGGCATCTCCAAAGGCATGACTTTATAGAGAACATTCAGATTAACAGATGTTTTCGTCAGAAATGCCGACAGACGCATAGATTCCGGAACATGTGCCAAACGGGTTAAATTTGGCCAACGCTTGAGTGTAAAGACAGTTTGCGGCGTCATCGGATAAATCAGACGGCCTGATGCAGTCCAAATAGCCATTTGCCACAAGCATGACATAATGGTGACTTTGGCTTTTTCTTTCCATTGAGGATTATCAGGAACAGCCTTACACACGACAGCCAAGTTATCGTTCTTACACAATTTCTCCAACTCATTGGCACTAACTGTCAACAGTACTCGCTGGATACTAGGAAACACGATTAATATCGGCTTACCTTCATGCAGGACGGCAAGATCTTGGTGTCCTTGACTGGCAAATTTCAGCGCACCCAACAAGCCTTTATTTGGATTAAATCGGCGAATGGTTGCTTTTCTTGTGCCATCGGAATTTGATTGTCTTTTATTCTCTTCGGCCGCTTGTTGCTCAGACGGCTCAAAAACATTGCCGCCTTGAGCCAGGCTGCGCAAAACAGGAAACAAGGTATCAAATTTGACCGGCTTAGCCAAATAAGGAGTCGTTACTGTCGGCAACTCGGAAGAAAACATCGCCACAGGCACTTCCGGATAAGTTTTCTTCGACTCTTTCCAAGCTTCTACACCTGCCGGAGTATCGGTATCAACCAATACCAAATCCGGTTTTTCATCAGAATCAGGGGAAACGATGACGTAATTCGTCGTATTGTGCATTTTAAATGCCATACGGAATACCGCCTGCTGTTGCTCACCCATCTCCTGTAACATAACCCGTATGGTTTTAATTTTTGGTAAATGATTATTCATCACTCGTACTTTCTACGATTATCTTATTTTTTTGAATATTGGTTCATTCGTTGCAAGAGACGGCTCATTGCCAAGACAACCTCTTCAGGCAGGCTGACAACACGTTCACGCAACAAGCGCAGAAATTGTTCCAAACGTCCCCAATCTTCAACGCGTTCGTACAAATCAAACAAGATAATGTACAACTGCGATTCTTGAGGATACTGCAAAACAGCCTGTTCCAAAGTACCGATGGCCAAATCCAACTGACCGTAGGCCAACAAAGATTCCACTTCTTTCAGAGCTTCATCAGCAGGTGAAGAGCTGGCACTGATAACTGAAGAGTCTTTTTGAACCAACTCACGATATTTGGCTTTCATCTGCAAAGAACTTGGCTGAATATAACCGCGCTTTAAGCCAATCTCTTTAATTTGCTGTTCAGACGGCCCTTTTTCCAAATCATCAAAAATTTCGTGATAACCAAGGCTATAACCCCAGCCAAGCATACGTTCTTTTACTTGACGGCCATATTGACCCAAAGAGTGGTAAAGCTTCCACAGATGCTTGGCAAACTGCCCTACTTCTTCATTCTGATAATCCAGACGCAAGGCATCGATAATGAGACCAGCAGGCTTCGCAGAAGTTTGGATTGCTTTATTGTATTGATGCAAAGCAGTCTCGTAGCTGATCTTATCTTTCAGGATTTTTGCACTACGTTCCGGTTTGGCAAAACCAATAACCGCACCCATCTCTTCAGGGCTAATTTCACCAAAATCTTTCTTGCCTAATACGATAGGCGCACGTTTACCCATACCTGGAACGACAATGCGTTCGGCCGAATCGTTCTCAAAGGCAATATGCTCGTCGGAAGCAACTTCCAAACCGCTTTGTTCGCCAATTTGACGATCCACTTCCTGCATATTCCAACCGAGATGATGTTCGGCAAAAACGCGCAAGCGCAGATTGGTTGAATCTAAAGCCAAACCGGCTTTCAAGTATTCGGCTACGCTGTCTTCAGAAAGGGAAGCACTATGGCGCTCAAGCGTATCTGCCAGCATATCGATATTGCCGACGCGCAGATTCAAACCGATTAATTCATGAACCAGTTTTTCCGGTGCACCGTTTTCCAAGGTATTGAGATAACCGGCCAAAGACTCTGCAGCCTTGCTCTCATAACCGAATTGTTTATAAACCTGGTATTCGGTCAATGGATCGACTTCTTGTGCAGAAACAGAAGCCGTAGCATTGCTTGAGCCGCTTCCGCCCCATTCCCAATCTTGATTATCCGCATTGGAAACTGTCTGGTTGACTTTCTCAATCCAGTCGTTTCCATCCTCAGAGGAGGCTGTATGAGCGGCAGATTTATGGCCGCCTTTTGATGCATGTGCGCTTTGTTTGCCTGAATTGCCTCTTTGTTCACTACTTTGTTTATGACGAACAAAAAACAACACCAGCAAAAAAAGCACCAGCAAAAAAATAGTTAAAAGTTGATAGTTCAAGAACACCTCCCGGTCTTGTGCTGCAAACTGCATTTATTAACATCTGTTGCTTTACACGCAACTTCAACGTTATGAATTCCCCAAACGAATGATGATAACATGAATGCACTCATTTTTACATTAAAAACCCTACTCACATAAAGGACTTGATACCAATTTACAACTCAAACACACCGATGGATTCAACATGCGAGGTTTGTGCAAACATATTCATGATTCCTGCCGCCTTAAACTTATAGCCCTTATCCACCAAGACACCGGCATCCCGTGCAAATGTTGATGGATTGCATGAAACATATACTATCTTCTGAGGCAAAAACGGTTTGTGTAGTGATTTGACAACAGCATAAGCCCCGCTTCTCGGCGGATCGAGCAACATCTTGTCAAATTGCCCCCACGACTCAACAGTCTTTTCATCGGTATCGAACAAGTCTGCAACAGAAAACGTCATATTCTCGGCACAACGATTCAGGCGGGCATTTTCCCTTGCCCTATCTACCAAATAATCAGCGCCTTCAATACCGACAACCGATGCGCCACTTTTCGCCAGCGGCAAACTGAAATTGCCCAAACCGCAAAATAGATCGGCAATCCTCTCCCCTTTTTGAGGGTTTAAAAGTCTGACCGCCCTTGCCACCATCACTTCGTTCAATTGCGCATTAATCTGCGTAAAATCACCCGGTTTGTAAGGCATTTCCACGTCAAATTGAGCAAAATTATAGTTCAGAGCAGGCGCATTCTCGGGATAAAACGGCAAGGACTCGGCATGATCCTGCAGCCATATTTGCCATGCTTTTTCAGCACCCGACAATATCTTATCAAACCAATTACGCAATTCGCTTAATATTTGTCCAAACGGTTGATTTACGAAACGAATGTTGAGTACGGTCACATTTCTCCCGCAATAAAACTCAACAAATTTCACTTTTACACCGTCATCATGCAGTTTTTGCAGCAAATTTCGGACATCAGGCAATTTATTGGAAACATGTTTAGGCAAAATAGGACAATGGCGGATATTGACGACATCATGGCTTTTTTTAGCCTGAAAACCGAGTTTCAGACGGCCTTTTTTATCCACTGCAACACTTAAACGTGCCCTATCGCGATAATACCAGGAGAAACCATATAAAGGAGGCAAAATTATCTCCGGCTTGACCTTACCTATCCGTTCCAACTGCTCTTCCAAAATCCGTTGCTTTAATGCAACTTGCGCACCAAAGGAAACATGTTGGAGCGAACAGCCGCCACATGTATCAAAATAGCAACAAGCTGGTTCAACGCGTTCGGAAGAAGGTTTTAAAACCGTTTCGACCTGAGCTTCTGCAAACTGCTTTTTTTCTTTATGAATAGCAAACGTTACACGCTCTCCGGGCAGCGCACCGCCGATGAATACAGTCTTCCCATCGACTCTGGCAACACCCCTGCCCTCATAATCCAAAGAAAAAACTTCCGCCTCTTGATACCGTTCTTTCACACTCATACCGTTTCCGTCAGACAGCCTCTTACCGGCCGTCTGACTGTCTTCCAATACCGAAAGCGCATATTTTCTCACAAAAACACAGAGTTTCAGGTATCATGCGCCAAAAACTTTCATTTCAATCCCTACAAAAAAAGACGACATGAAAAAATTATTCCTTGGCCTGACAGCCGCTCTTCTGACCTCGGCCGCTGCTGCAAACACACTTATTCCAGACGTCTCTCCCGCCTCTTCCGGACAACACGTCGTTATCAATATTACGCAACAGCGTTTGTTCCTCTACGACAACGGCAAACTGAGCAAAATTTATCCTGTTGCCGTCGGCAAAGCCATGACCCAAACCACACTGGGCGAACACAAAATCGGCGCCAAAGCCTACAACCCGGTTTGGCATATCCCTAAATCCATCCAAAAAGAACGCAATGACGGCGTAAAAAGCGTACCGGCGGGCCCGAATAATCCGCTGGGTCCCGTATTTGTCCGTCTTGGCGACCCCAAATTAAGCCTGGGTATTCACGGCACCAATGCCCCTGCCAGCGTACCCGGCGTCCGCAGCCATGGTTGCGTGCGCATGAAATCGCCTGACGCATTGGAATTTGCCAAAACCATCGCAACAGGTGCTCCTGCCTCCGTTATCTACCAAATGGCAAGCCTGAACGAAGATGCCAACCAAAACTTGTGGCTGGCTGCCTATCGCGACCCGTACAACAAGAAAAACCTTGATACGGCTACCCTGAAAAAAAGCATTGCCGCTTGGGCAAAAGCGCACGGCAAAACTATTCCTGCAGCGCGTGTGGATGCAATCCTGAAAGGACGCACCGGCGCGGTAAACTGTCTGACCTGCGCCAAAGGCGTGAAACTCAAATCGCCTTTAAAATCTTTGGCATGGACCAGCGGCACGGATGCTTACAGCAAACCCAAAGTCATGCCGAAACCGGCTCCTGCTAAAGATGTGGTATTGCCTCAAGGCACTGAAATCGAAGTCGATGCTACCGACGATACAAACAAAGCAGCATCCGAACCGAAACAAAGCGTTCGTCCGACTCCGGTGAAACCGGCAAAACCTGCTGCCAAACCGGCAACCACTCCTGCCGAGACGCCTGCTTCCGCGCCTAAAGCCGCTTCGGAACCGGCTACTGCCCCGGCCTCTGCACCTGTAAAAGAGGTTCCGGCAAGCAGCGAACCGGAAGATTTGCTGTTCTAAGCAGAACAAAACACATAGCCAAAGGCCGTCTGAAACGAATTGTTCAGACGGCCTTTTCGTATTACTGGATATTGGAAATATAGGCCCCCTCTTAATTCAGACGGCCTTTTTGCTTTCCAAATATTCTGACAAGCCGCGTTCGCGCAAAATACAGCTCGGACATTCATGACAACCACCGACCACGCCGTTATAACAAGTATGCGTCTGCTCGCGAATATAATCCAACACACCCATTTCATCCGCCAATGCCCAAGTTTGCGCTTTGGTTAAATACATCAAGGGCGTGTGGATTTGAAAAGCGTAATCCATGGCCAGATTCAGCGTAACATTCATCGACTTGACGAACACATCGCGACAGTCCGGATAACCGGAAAAGTCGGTTTCGCACACGCCGGCAATGATATGGCGTATCCCCTGCCCTTTGGCGTAAATGGCGGCATAAAGCAAAAACAAAGCATTGCGCCCATCTACAAATGTATTGGGCAGGCCGTCTGAAGCCGTTTCAATCGCCGCCGTATCATCCATCAAGGCGTTATGCGTAATCTGTTGCATCAGGCTCAAATCGAGTACGGTCTGCTTCACGCCCAAATCTTGGGCAATCCAACGCGCGCGCTCCAATTCGATGGCGTGGCGTTGCCCATATTGAAAAGTGATGGCCTGCACATTTTCAAGGCCATAGGTTTGAATTGCCTGAATCAGGCAGGTCGTTGAATCCTGCCCGCCCGAAAAAATAACGAGGGCTTGCTGTTTTTCCATTGTAAATTCCTAGTTTTGTTAACGCGGGAGGTTTGCGAACCGCGTGATTTGAAGATTGACGGATTATAACGGATTTCGTCTATAATCACGGCTCTTCGTTTTCTTTTATTCGGCATAATGATGAGCATCTACGCCCTGAAACCAAAATTTCAAAACCTGTTGCGCCCCATTGTTAAGCGACTGTATCAAAAAGGCATTACTGCCAATCAGGTCACCCTGTTTGCCTGCACCGTTTCCATTTTGATCGGTTTGCTTTTAGCATTGTTTGCAGGTGTATCCACATTATTCTGGCTTTTGCCGATCTGGTTGTTTGTCCGTATGGCGCTGAATGCGATGGACGGTATGCTGGCACGGGAGTTCGGTCAGCAATCGGCATTGGGCGGCTATTTGAATGAAATTACCGACATTGTCGCCGATGCTGCTTTGTATCTGCCTTTTGCCTTTATCGCGCCCTTCGGCGGTGTGCAAATTGCCCTGTTTATTTGGCTGGCGGCAATGACCGAGTTTTGCGGCGTTTTGGGACAAGTTCATGGCAACGGCCGGCGTTATGACGGGCCATTCGGCAAAAGCGACCGCGCATTCTTTATCGGCGCATTGGCCGTATGGTATGCAATCGCCGGCAGCTTCCATTCGCTTTTCTATATCCTCATGTGGCTGGCCTGCGCGGCATTGGTTTATACCTGCTACAAACGTGTCATCAATGGCTTGAAGGCCGTCTGAAACTTGTCCACGTTCTTGGGTTAATCATCATTGATTAGATTATTTAAACCCATCAACTGTTTTACTGAAAACAAGAAGGCCGTCTGAAACCATAAACTATCGGTTTCAGACGGCCTTTTATCCCTCAGCCAAAATAACTTACTGTTTACCCAGCTGACTGTAATCTACCAACATATACTTGGCAGTAATTTTCTGCGAAGCATTACCTTCATCGCCCATCAGAATCATCTGCGGCTTGCCGTTAACGGTAATCGAATCAACGGCTTCAACATTGGTGATGTGTTGCAGATTAGGCAGAGAGATTTTTTGCGGTTCATCGGTCGGATTACCGCTCCAAGTCCACAGTTGTGAGAATTTCTGTCCATTCTCATCCTTCACTTCATTGGCGATAACGTAGGTTTTCAACACAGGATCATAGTTGAGGGAACGGATACCGCCGCCATCAATATCAATCACGGCCACTTCATCAAATTCAGGTTTGGCATTGCGCTCAAATACATCTTTCGGATTGCTGATAAATGCGACCAAAGCCATGTTATTGAACTCAGGATCACGGAATCCTAAAACAAGACGTTTTTTCATCGGATCAAACGCCATACCCTCAATATTGATTTCTTCAAAAGAAACTTCTGCCTTGGTTCGCTCGCGAATCAAATCATGTAGCTTGTGGTCGGTTTCCAAAACCTGCGTCAGATTGTCGTAGCTGGTCAGCCCCAACACATTGCCGTCTTGGATTTTAAAGCGCATCAGGTGTTCGCGGTCGGGCGAACGGTTGCCTTTACGGGTGCGTGAATGTGAAGTCAGCGCGTAGATAAAGCCTTCATCATCGCGCGCCAAAGCCTCCAAGTCGCTGAGACGGCGTTTGAAACCGGTAATCACGCGCGTATCCAATGCCTCGTCTTCCACAAACCTGCCGGTTTTATCAATGCTGACAATACTGAACGCATGGTTGGGTTCGTCTTCCGCAATCAGCAAATTACCGTCCGGAAGCTGTTGTACGGCGGAAGGCTCATACACACCGTTAAACATATTGATTCCCAGCGAACGCAGCTCTGCCGCATTGTTGGCCGGCGGTATCAGCAATGACGGCAATGTTTTCACGCCGATAAACGCCACCAGTGAAGCCAGCAAGCCCCAACGGAATACCGCGTAAGACAAATTGATGTATTTGAACTGTTTGTCCGCCAACAACCCAAGCCAATAAAGATGGTCGCTCATCTTTTCATAGATTTGTTTACGGTCGCCCATAATCTCCTGCATCATTTCCCAATATTGATCTTTTTGCAGTTTCACACGGTCTTCATAAATCAAAATATTGGGTTGGTTGCCGCCAAAAAATCGCGTTTCGGTACTGCTGAGACGGGTTTTCAAATCCCGCAGCTTAGAACGGCCGCGGATAAAATCCTTAAACCATGTCCGCGCCGCCTGCATTTTGCCGATACGTTCCGGCGAAGCAGAAAGCAATGCAAACACGATAGACGCGGCGGCAGTAATCATAAACGTACTGGCCGGAATCAAAAACTCAGGCGACGATGAAAAAATAAATGCGCCCGAAATCATCAGTGCAGACACGATAAAACCATTCAGCGAAATCATAATATTCGCTTTG
Source organism: Neisseria sp. P0004.S004 (assembly GCF_051963335.1). Lineage (NCBI taxonomy): Bacteria > Pseudomonadati > Pseudomonadota > Betaproteobacteria > Neisseriales > Neisseriaceae > Neisseria > Neisseria sp. P0004.S004. Next base: position 243,266 of record NZ_JBQCUK010000002.1, on the reverse strand, counting down.
GTTGCCGCCAGCGCCAACAATTCCATCTCCGAGCGTACGGCGTTGCGGAACATGGTTTCCACGCCCTTATTCGTACCCAACAAATCAGGCGCATTCAAATCTTCGGCTTTATTTTTTTTCTTTTTCGCCTTGTCTTTTTTGCGTTTGGCTTTCTTTTCACTTTTTTCAGACGGCATCTCAGGATGTTCAACTGCTTCCTGACCTTCTACCGCCTCCTGAATTTCTACCTCTTCAGCCGCAACACCAACTTCGTTTTCAACAGTATTGTTTCGATCGCGATCCCAAAAATCAACGTCCTGTTGGGAATCGGCAGCAGAGCCGTCGTTTAAAGATTTGCCTTGGTCGCCCATCTGCTTCTGCCGGCCATTTTCCTTCCAATCATTCAAATCCATATCATGACTCCCGACATCAAACACTTTGAATTAAATGGAAAATAAAAAACATATTTAGTTCATTTATTTTAGGTAATTTACATGCCGCTTACACTCTTTAAATACCTAAATAGCAAACTGCCGCAGAACCCCAAAGTCCTGCGACAACCCGCTTTGCATCAAAATATTAATAGTCGATGCGTTCTTTAATAATTTTCAAATCAGGATAAGACAAAACAATGTCGTACTCACGACCATCTTTAAAAGCCTCGATATCCAACACAGGCTGGCCTCGACGGCTATCGGCTTCAACATCGTGAACTTGATAGCCGCGTTGTTCCAACATTTTTACGGCTTTAGCACGGTTTTGCTCGAAGTTTTTGTCGCTGTAGATTTTTTGTTCGATGTAATCGCCGGCACCGGCAGTAGCAGCAGACAAAGCAACGATGGCGGTCAATAAGAATTTTTTCATGTTTGATTTCCTTTTCAAATGTGTATTCGGGTTTCGATGGATGTATTAAAACACAGTAAAATTAGCAGTTAATTAGTGCTTGGTTAAACGCAGTAAAGGCCGTCTGAAAACTGTTCAGACAGCCTTTAACCTTAATTATCAAATTTCAAACGTATTGCCCAAGTGTAAATCCGGAGAGTTAGAAACAATGAAAAGCCTGCAGCGAATATTCACCCAACAAACGGACAAATCATGAACAAATTTTGCGAAATCACCTTTTGCCAACAAATCGGCAGCAACAAACAGCACAACCAAGATGCCCTTTTTAACGGCGAACAAGTGTTTCAATATAAACTCAAAACCGCTGAAACACGTCTTGAAACCCGTCCACGCTTTATCATCGGGATAGCCGACGGCATTTCCAATAGCAATCGTCCCGAAAAAGCCAGCAAATCAGCCATGCACCTATTAAGCCATACAACCAAACTCAGCCGTCAAACCATCAATCATGTACAAACCGCTTTATCTAAAGAGTTGGCAGAGGATTATTTTGGTTCCTCAACCACTTTTGTTGCCGCCGAAATCGACCAAACCACCGGCAAAACCGAAATCATCAGCGTAGGCGACAGCCGCGCCTATTTGATTGATACACAAGGAAAATGGAAGCAACTGACCCAAGATCACTCGATACTCTCCGAATTGCTGGATGGTTTGTCGGATAACAAAGAAGAAGGGTTTGCCACCATATATGGCGGCGTTTCTTCTTATCTAGTAGCAGATTATTCCGATTTCCAAGACAAAATGTGCCATGTCGAGCTTACGCTTAAAGCAGGAGAAAGCCTGCTGCTTTGTTCAGACGGCCTAAGCGACGCTCTTTCAGAAGAAATAAGAGAAAAAATTTGGCAACAATATGATAACGATAAGTCCCGTCTGACTGTATTTCGTAAATTAATTGCGAAACAAAGAGTTTATGATGATATGTCGGTAGTAGTTTGCCGATTGTAGTCTATAATGTTTACCTATTTTTCATACTAAGGGGTATCTATATGAGCATAGAAAAAGCAGAAATACTCAAGATTGATGACATATTTAAATTAAATTTGAGTATCCCTAATTATCAAAGACCATACAAATGGACAATTAAAAATGTACAACAATTAATCGATGACCTGCTCCAAAATTTTAGAGAGGGGAAAAAAATATACCGCATCGGAACAATTGTTTTAAATAAGGATAAAGACTGTTCTGAAATATCTGAAATAGTAGATGGCCAACAGCGGCTTATTACACTCTCGTTATTGCTTCATAAACTGGGGAAGGATGTGTCTCTTTTAAAGGAAAAACCGAATCATAGCATCAGCAAAAATAATATTACAACGAACTATAATTTTCTTAAAAACTATAATTTCACAAATGAATTTAAGGATTACCTCCTTAACAGGTGTGAAATGGTTTGTATTGAATTAAATGACTTAGATGAGGCTTTTCAATTTTTTGATTCACAAAATGCCAGAGGCAAACCTTTAGAATCTTATGACCTCTTAAAAGCCTATCATTTAAGAGACATGAGGGATAAAGACGAGAAGGTCATTCACCAATGTGTCGAACGCTGGGAAAAATCTGCAATGTCTAACGATATAAATAATTTAGATAAAATTATCAACTATATCTTATTTAGACTTCGCCGCTGGCATTACAAAGAGAATGCAGAAATATTTACATCAGATGAATTAGATACATTTAAAGGCGTTCATGAAAAAGTTGATTATCCTTACTTACACGGAATATTAGCTACTCATACCATACAAAAATTATTACATGAAAATCCATTTTTATATCGATCGATATCAGAATTTCAGGCCACACAAGTGCTAATCAATGGAAAATATTTCTTTGATTATATTGAATATTATACAGCCATCTATGAAAAACTATTCAAAGAAAAGGATGGATTGTTAGATAAAATTCATTCTATTAATGGAATTGATTTAGAAAAAGGAGTAATGACTTTTTTAAACAATCATAAATACAGCTATCGAACTGGTGATAAATACATTAGAAATTTATTTGAATGTACCGTATTGTTCTACTTTGATAAATTTGGAGAAAGCCATTTTGAAGAATTTATAACAAAAGCTTTTCTATGGGCTTACCGTACTCGGGTAGAATATCAGCGCATCACCTTCACGACTATTGAGATTAAGAAGGCTCATGCTCCAGCCGGATTAATTTCTTATATTGAAAGATCCATTACTCCCGAACAAGTAATGAGTTTTATTCAACAAACCGGAAAAGTCAATTTTTCAGAACATGTAGACCCTAAAATAAAAGAGATTTTGGAAATTAAAGATGAAAACAAATAATGATTACGTAAAAACATTAACCATAAATGAATTATTGAATTCTTTATTGAATAAAGACAAATATATTATTCCTATTTATCAACGTAATTACGCATGGGGAGATGATGAGATCAGCCTTCTTATCCAAGACCTATGGAATGCATATGAAAAAAATAAGAATAATTATTATATTGGCAGCTTAGTCATTTATAAAAGAGGAAATAGAGATTTAGAAGTCATAGACGGACAACAACGATTGACCACACTGACTTTAATCATGCACTACTTAAAAATCATGCACTACTTAAAATCAGATACCTTTGTTAGAAATGTATACTTTGAGCATAGAAATGACTCCAACGATGCCTTAGAAAATCTTGACTCCGACTCTATACCTGATGTTTTTAAAAATGCTTTAAAATCAATAAAAAAATATTGGGAAACAGATAGGACAAAAGAAGAGAGAATGAGTTTGGCAGAGTTCTTACAAGAAAATGTCAAAATTATTAGAACCGAAGTACCCGAAGACACCGACCTCAATCATTACTTTGAAATTATGAATACGCGGGGAGAGCAATTAGAAAAACATGAGATTATCAAGGCTGCTTTAATGGAGGTTTTAGACACAGATAGTGAACGCTCTATTTTTGCCAAAATTTGGGATGCGTGTTCTGACATGAGCCGATATGTTGTAATGGGAATTAACCAGTCACTTAGAGAAAATATTTTTGGCAAGAATTGGGAAAATACTATTCCAAAAAAATTTAATGAAATTATTGAGAATATTGCTAATACAGAAAAAACTGAACATTCAGATAACGGCCCCGCAAATGAAGAACAATCAATTCTTCAATTAATAATAGACGATAAGGAGCATCCCCACCCTTCACAGGAAAAAGAAACCGAGCTGACAGATGGGCGTTTTAATTCTGTTATTGATTTCCCTAACTTCTTAATGCATATCTTGAAAATTTATCTAGAAAGCATTAACAAAGTTACCTTTAAAGAGATTTCTCTGGATGAAAAAGAACTTTTGCATGATTTTCACAATGAAGACTGGAACAAAGAAAAGATTGTAAATTTCATAGATACATTGCTATCTTGTCGGTATTTATTTGATAAATATATTATTAAATCAAATTCTTTACGCTCAGAAAATGAGCATTGGTCTTTATGGAAAATCATAAAAGAAGAATCAAAGAATTATTACTATAAAAATGTTTTTGGTATCGACAATGGCAATTCCACTGATACTGAAGAAACCAATGACAAAACTAAGAACGCAATAATGTTGCTTTCTATGTTTCATGTTTCTAATCCATCCCGAATATATAAAAACTGGCTATATGCTACATTGCGTTGGTTATTCGCGAATAAGAAAAGTATTACTCAAGAGACATATATTCATTTTCTTGAAAATCTTTGTGATAAATTTTATTTTGAAAATAACTGCAATGGAAACAGGGATTTTATGAAAATTATCTTAAATGATAATTATACCATCTCTTCAGTACATAAGACTTGGAATGATGGAGTAAACGTCCCAAATTTTGTATTTAATCGATTGGATTATCAATTATGGAAATATCCGGAAAAAGTAGAAGACTTTTCAGACAAGAAACAATCTATCTGGAAAAATTTTAGATTTAGTTTTAGAAGCTCGGTTGAGCACCATTACCCACAAAATCCCTCTCAAGATTCTCGCCTAGATAAATTAGATACAAATGTCTTAGATAATTTTGGCAATCTTTATTTGTTATCTCAAAGTAAAAATTCCCGTTTAAGTAATTTACCTCCAAATTTGAAACGGCAGTATTACGAAAAAGAGGTTACTTATGATAGTTTGAAACAAGCCATTATGATGAATTATCCAAACTGGACAGAAAGTGAGATAAAAGATCATGAGGAAAAAATGCTAAAAATCTTAAACAAACCACTGACTGACTCATCGTATCAACCATAATCGGCACTTAACACATCTCTTCGTCCGTCTATCGGATAGTCATTGCATTTATCCGATATGTCATGATACTGTTCAAAAAATATGACTATTAGGAGATTCTCATGTCCGAACAGCAAAAATTCTTTTCTACCCAAGACGGGACTTCGCTTTTCTACCGCTATCGCCCTGCTGCCGATGGTTCTTCCGATAAAGCCATTGTGCTGTTTCATCGTGGGCATGAGCATTCCGGTAGAATGATGTTTGTGGCGGATGAGCTGGGTTTTGATGATTTTTCCTATTTCGCTTGGGACGCGCGCGGTCATGGTTACAGCCCCGGTGAACGTGGCGATAGTCCGAGTATTGGCACTTCGGTTGCTGATGTAGATGATTTTATCCGACACATTCAAAGCGAATACGGCATCAAACCTGAAAACATTTGCGTGATTGCGCAAAGTGTCGGTGCGGTATTGGTTTCTACTTGGTTGCACGATTACGCACCGAAAATCCGTTGCGCCGTATTGGCTTCGCCTGCGTTCAAAGTCAAACTCTATGTTCCGTTTGCCCGTACCGGTTTGAAACTCATGCAAAAACGGCGTGGCAATTTCTTTGTCAACAGCTACGTCAAAGCCCACTATCTGACCCACAATGTCGAACGTCAAAAAAGCTACGACAATGATCCGCTGATTGCCCGCGCCATTTCCGTGCGTATTTTGCTGGGTTTATATGAAGCGGCCGAACGCGTCGTTGCCGATGCACAAGCGATTACTACGCCTGTACAACTGTTGATTTCAGGCAGCGATTGGGTCGTTCATCACAAACCGCAACATGATTTCTACAATCGTTTGGGCAGCCATATTAAAGAGCGCCATATCCTGCCCGGTTTCTACCACGATACTCTAGGCGAGCAAGACCGTGAAATTGCGTTTGTAGAAATGCGCCGTTTTATCCGCGAGCGTTTCAACCAACCTTTGCAACCAGTTGATTTAACCCAAGCCCATTTGCACAGCGACAGCCGCCGCGAAGCTGACGAACTGGCTACGCCTTTGCCTATTTGTTCGCCACGCGGCGCATTTTGGGCAATATATCGTGCCTCGCTCAAACTGGGGGCGAGCTGGAGTGAAGGCTTGAGAATCGGTCAAGAAACAGGTTTTGATTCGGGCAGCACGCTGGATTACGTCTACCGCAATCAACCGCAAGGCAGCAACGCTTTCGGTGTATGGGTGGACAAATACTATCTCAATGCCATCGGCTGGCGCGGCATCCGCCAACGCAAAGTCAATATCGGCAAAGCCATTCAGACGGCCTCAGCCAAACTGCGTGAAGCAGGGAAACCTGTACACGTTTTGGATATTGCATCCGGTCATGGCCGCTATGTATTGGATGCCCTGACTGCCGACACATTGCCTGATTCCGTACGCTTGCGCGATTACAGCCCGATTAATGTCGAAGCCGGACGCAAACTGATTGCCGAGCGCGGCTTGCAAAACACGGTAACCTTCAATGAAGTCAATGCTTACGACCGCGCCAATTATCACGATTTGCAGCCGCGTCCAACGTTGGGCATCGTCTCCGGCCTGCACGAATTGTTTGCCGACAACGATTTGATTTTGAACTCGCTCTACGGCTTCGGCGAGGCCATTGAAACCGGCGGCTACCTGATTTACACCGGCCAGCCTTGGCATCCGCAACTGGAAATGATTGCCCGCGCCCTGACCAGCCACAAAGCAGGCAGCCCAAACTGGGTAATGCGCCGCCGCAGTCAGCAGGAAATGGATCAGTTGGTTGAAAAAGCCGGTTTTGAAAAAATCCATCAATGGATAGACGAAGACGGTATTTTCACCGTGAGCTTGGCAGTGAAGAAATAAAAATAAAGGCCGTCTGAACAAATTTTTAACTTTCAGACGGCCTGGTATATAAGTTGAGCATTAATAACTCAACAAAAATAATATTAAAAGGGATTTTGGGTATAAACGTCAGCCCAATTAAATAATACTATGAAACACTTACTAATCGACTTTGAAAATATCCAACCGCAAAATCTGGATAAATTACCAACTGAAGATACTCATATTTGGTTATTTTTAGGCACACAACATAAATCATTACCCATTAGTTTAGTGGCATCATTGCTTCCATTTGGCGAACGTGTCCACCTTATTCACTTACAGAAATCAGGCAAAAACGCATTAGATTTTTATCTTTCTTATTATCTTGGAAAAATTATAGCTACAGATACAGATGCTCAAATTGGTATACTTTCTCGTGATGGTGGTTACGATATCTTAGTAGAACATATCTTAGAAAAGCAGGAGGCAAAAGGTGTTGTACGCTTAGCAAATATAGATGAAGTGCAGCACACAAAAATTAATACTACTCCTCCAACAAAACTACTAGAACCCCACCCTCAATCTGAAAACTCCCTCAAACAACCTCAGCCATTAGCACCTTATTTTCAAGCAGCCTTAACTGCTTTGCGTCAGCCCAATGCTTTTCTTCCAACTCGCTTACATAATTTGCAACAAAATCTGTGTAAATATATTTTACGCGAACAGTTTCAAGGCAAAACAGATGAAGAATGCGAAACAACAACTGCTCATATTATTAATAAACTTAAAACACAAAACTTAATTAGTGTTGATGAGCAAGGTATAGTGATTTATCACATCAGTGACAATGATCTATTACAGAAAATCCAACGTTATATTTTGAATATCAAACCCAAAACTTATACTGATTTTCAAGATGCCGTACAGAAACGTGCAGATGCTCTATCACTTACTATAAGTCAAGCTGATATTCAAGCCTTTGCACGCCATTTGCGCGAACAAAACCACATTCGCCAAAACAATGGAAAAATTGAATATGCTCCATTTTCCCATACTAATCCCATACCTCAAAAGAAAGTACTCCATTTGCCTGATGAAACCATGTGGAAAAAAGTAATTGCCGCACTGTCAGTTGAACCATCAAAACGCCCAGGTAAAGTCAGTACATTACGAAACACTATAAAAGCACATGCAAAATCTAACAATCATGAAACTGAAAAACTATTACAGCATCTACTGAATAGAAAAGTTCTTAGCATTGATGGTACGAATATCACTTATCTTAAATAGGCTCACGGAATCAAAATATTTAATTATTAACTAATACCCCCATGAAACCCTCCCTAAAAACTTCTCTGTTCAAGCTGATTTCAGTCGGTATCCTGTTTTACACCAGCTACGGCCTGTCCAACCATTACGCGGCATCGCTGAACTATGTGCCTGAAATCGCTTTTGCATGGGAGCGCAATATTCCGTTTTGGGCATGGACGATTGTGCCTTATTGGTCGCTGAACCTGATGTATGCCGCGGCATTTTTTCTTTGCCGTGATACACATGAACAAAACCGATATGTAGCGCACCTTGTAGCTGCCCAACTGATTGCAACTCTTTGCTTTGTACTGTTTCCGCTGCGTTTCGGGTGGCCTAAACCGCCTGCCGATGGACTGTCAGGCTGGCTGTTTGATTCATTGGCTGCATTTGATTTGCCGTACAACCAAGCGCCATCTTTGCATATTGCGTTGGCGATTATCGTGGGTGAGTTTTATTGGACACGCTTTCCAAAAATCCGCCTGCCGCTTTTCTTATGGCAAAGCCTGATTGCTTTGTCGGTATTGACGACTTATCAACATCATTTTATTGACGTGCCGACCGGAGCATTGCTCGGCTGGCTGGTGTTGTGGGCTTTTCCGCGTCAGATGGCTTCGCCGTTAAAAATGGGCTTGAGTCATGCACGCTCACAAAAGATTGCGCTGCTGTATTTACTTGGTGCGTGTTTGATGGTTTTACTAGCGCTGCTGGGTGGCGCGTGGCTGTGGTTGATATGGATTAGCATGTCTTTGTTGATGGTGGCTTTTGCCTATTTGACTGGAAATGCAAACGTATTCCAAAAACAGGCTAACGGTAAATTATCGGCAGCAGCGACGGTTTTACTATTGCCTTATCTGGTGGGCGTACGGCTAAACATGGCGTATTGGTTACGCGGTAAAGCGAAAACGGCACCAGTCCGCAATGATGTATGGATTGGCAGCGTTTTAGGGATTTCAAACCATCTGCCTGCCGTATTGGATGTATGCGCCGAATATCCCTGCCGTAGCTATCAGGGAGCATATCGCGCTCTGCCTTTACTGGATATGGTAACGCCGTCTGAAAACGATTTGGTTCAGACGGCCTTGATATTAGAAACCTTGCGCCAAAAACACGGCAAAGTGCTGGTATGTTGCGCTTTGGGTTATGGAAGAAGTGCAGCAGTGGTGCTGACGTGGCTGCTGGCCTATGGTGGCTGCAAAAACTTGGCGCAGGCGAAGACCGAACTCGAACAGGCTCGGCCGCAAATGGTATTATCGCCGGCCACTGCCCAAGCAGTCGAAGCTGCGGCCAACCGTTTAAAACAAGGATAATGATGGACAACTCAACCGATAGCCGTATTACTGCCCACCTACTCTCTACCGCACATTATGTTGCCGCCTGCAATGCCCTGCTGCTTGCCTTATCGGCAAAATATGGCGGCACATGGTTTGCAGTGCAACTTGTCTTGACAGCGGTTTTGCTGTACTGCCATATCCGCATTCACTTCGACCGCCGCGTGTTCCAAGACTTTGCTAATGACTGCTACTCGCCTGAAGACTTTGACCAATCCTTACAGCAAAACGGTTTGCGTCAAATTTCAGGCAACCGTACTTTGACCCAACGGATAAACGGCGCACTTTCCTTATGGCGCAAATGCTTATACCTGACCGCCGCACAATTTTTAATTTTGCTTATCCAAAGCATTTGATTATTTTGCTGATTTACTCAAATCGAATCCTTAGCGGTATCTCACCTCAAAAGGCAGAAACAATGAAAAACTTCCTCAAAAAACAACTTGCCTGGCTGACCGACCAAGCCTTGTGTCTGTCGGTCTCTTTTCTTACGGGCGTACGTCCTAAAAGTCCGCGCGAGCTGACATTCAATCAGCACCAAAAGGTTTATTACGCCAATCACGGCAGCCATGGCGATTTTGTGTTGGTGTGGATTTCCCTGCCCCGCCGCTGGCGCTTGTCCACCCGCCCTGTCGCCGGTTCGGATTACTGGCTGACGAGCAAACTCAAACGCTTCATCATTCAAAACGTTTTCAACGCTTTGCTGATTCCGCGCCATAGCGATAATCCGCAAGCGATTACCGAACAGATGAAAGACGCACTGAACGCAGGCGACTCCTTGATTATTTTTCCTGAAGGCACGCGTAATACTGACGACAACACCATCCTGCTGCCGTTCAAGTCCGGCATTTATCATCTGGCGAAAAGCAAACCCAATACCGAATTTGTGCCGATTTGGATAGACAACATCAGCCGCGTACTGCCCAAAGGCAAAATCCTGCCTATCCCGCTTTTGTGTGAAGTCCATATCGGACAGCCGCTCACCTTGCAGGAAAACGAAGACAAAGACAGCTTTTTAACACGCAGCCGTGAAGCGCTGCTGGCACTCAGGCCGTCTGAAAACGACCGCAGCGTGCTTCGCCAAAATGAATCTGAAGTTCAGCAAAACAAAGGAGGACAAGCATGAGCCTTTCTACGACTTCCCAACAAATCATTGTCGAACAAGCCGCCGCTCATCTGACTCCGCAAGCCGGCTATATTTTTGTCGGCGTGTTTGCCGTATTGTGTTTTGCCAGCATCATCGGACAATGGCTCAAGCGCAAAAACGGCGCAGATAATGCCACCATCGCCAACCTCAACGCCCGCATTTACGCATGGTGGCTGATGACGCTGGTGTTGCTGGGTGCGTTTTGGTTCGGCAAAATCGGGACGGTTGTACTGTTTTTCCTGATTTCATTTGCCGCACTGCGCGAATTTATGACCCTCGTCTATCGCCGCCGCAGCGACTATTACAGCATGGTGGTCTGCTTTTACCTGCTGCTGCCGGTGCAATACTATTTCGTCTATGACGGCTGGTACGGCATGTTCAGCATTTTTATTCCGGTTTACGGCTTTTTGATACTGCCGATTATTGCCAGCCTCAGCGGCCAAACCGCGCACTTTTTGGAACGTGCCGCCAAAACACAATGGATGGCGATGATTTGCATCTTCTGCCTGTCCCATGTTCCAGCGCTGATGTTTCTAGACTTGGACGGCTTCGATAACGGCAACAATATCCTGTTACTGATTTTTCTGATTGGCGTGGTGCAAGTATCGGATGTGTTGCAATACGTTTGGGGCAAACTGATCGGCGGTGCAAAAATCATGCCTTCGCTTTCGCCGTCAAAAACGATTTCCGGCACTGTCGGCGGTATTTTATCGGCCACGGCCATTGCCGCGTTGATGGCGCCGATTACGCCGTTCTCCCACGGCCAAGCAGCCGTTATCGGCTTTATCGTCTGCCTGATGGGCTTCTTTGGCGGCCTGGTTATGTCTGCCATCAAACGCGATTATGGTGTCAAAGACTGGGGCAATATGATACGCGGCCACGGCGGCATGCTTGACCGCGTGGATTCGATTTGCTTTGCCGCGCCCGTGTTCTTTCACATCACCCGTTATTTCTGGAACGGCTAAACTTCAGGCCGTCTGAAAGCTGTTTTTCAGACGGCCTCTAATATCCGAAACCGCCAATCCGCCGATTCGTTATACAATACGCAACTCTTGTTATTACATATACACAATATGAATAAACCCTCTCCAATCTTTCCCATTTTTCTTGCTACGCTTATCTTCGCCCTCATTGTTTGGTCAGGTATCAATCCCCATGACCGCGCGGTTTGGTACGCCGAAATCATCCCCGTAGCATCCGTATTCTTCCTTCTGGTTGCCACTTACCGCATTTTCCGCTTCAGCAACTTAGCCTACTTATTCATGAGCTTCTGGCTGATTATGCATTCAATCGGCGCATACTATACTTTTGCCGATGTGCCGTTTGAATCCATCAACCGCTTTGTCGAACCGATTTTGGGCGAAAACCGCAATCATTACGACCGCATTGCCCACTACATCATCGGCTTCTACGCCTATCCAATGGCTGAATGGCTACTGCGCCGCAAGCTGTGTAATCTGCCGCTGGCTTTGTTTTTCTCCCTGTTCTTCATCATGAGCGTGGCTGCCGCCTATGAAATCATCGAATGGCAATATGCCGTCATCGACGGCGGAGAGGCCGGACTGGAATTCTTGGGTTCTCAAGGCGATATTTGGGACGCGCAAAAAGACATGCTTGCCGATACTTTGGGCGCGTTAACCTCGCTGTTTATTTTTGTGTTTACCCGACCCGATAAACGTTTGGGTTTCTCTTAAATATATCCCTTTAAAGCAAAAGGCCGTCTGAAACCAGATTTTCAGACGGCCTTTTTTCATTTTTCTATCGCTATTATTGTAAAAATTAATAAATACGATAGTTAAAAACATAAGCCGATTTTGAAACAAAATCCGTCATCAAAATTTTTAAGCACATGAAATATATAAAAAACAACGTCTGTTAAGATTTTGTAAACAATATGCCTACGTCAACCTGAATTTTTCAATTTGATTTAAATCAGCATATCTTGTGTCATTAATCCATAAAATATCCGGAATTCTACAAAATATTGATTAACCCGATAGAGGTTATCATCAAGACGAGGAACACAAAATGCAGAAAATTCCAGAATTGGTCTGCCCCGCCGGCAACCTGCCTGCACTGAAAACCGCTGTGGACAACGGTGCGGACACGGTTTACATGGGTTTGAAAGATGCGACCAATGCACGAAACTTTCCGGGACTGAATTTCGATATGAAATCGGCGCGGGAAGGCGTAGCTTACGCCCATGCGCGCGGGCGCAATGTACTGATGGCCATCAATACATTCGCACAAGCGGGCCAAGTGGAGCGTTGGCACGCCGCTGTGGATACGGCGGCGGATTTGGGTGCCGATGCGATTATTGTTGCCGACCCCGCCATCATGGCGTATGCGGCAGACAAACATCCGAATTTACGCCTGCATATGTCGGTACAAGGTTCGGCCACCAATTACGAAGCCATCAATATGATGAAAGAGCTGTTCGGCATCCGTCGTGCCGTTTTGCCGCGCGTACTGACCATCGATCAGGTCAAACATGTGATTGACAATACTGATGTGGAAATTGAAGTCTTTGGCTTCGGCAGTTTGTGTGTGATGGTGGAAGGCCGTTGCATCTTGTCGAGCTATGCAACAGGCGAATCGCCCAATATGCAAGGTGTCTGCTCTCCGGCAAAATCCGTCCGCTGGGAACAACTGCCCGACCGCATGAACGTACGTCTAAACCAGGTATTGATAGACCAATACAAACCCAATGAACCGGCAGGTTATCCAACCTTGTGCAAAGGCCGCTTTGAAGTCAATGATGAAACTTACTATGCTTTGGAAGAACCGACCAGCCTGAATGTTTTGGAAATGTTGCCCGAACTCATCAAAATCGGTGTGTCCGCCATCAAAATCGAGGGACGCCAACGCAGTCCGATGTATACGGCGCAGGTAACCAAATCCCTGCGCCAAGCACTGGATGCAGCCGCAGCCGACCCGTCGCATTTCAAAGTCAATCCGTCCTGGAACAATGCCTTGAGCAAAGTTTCGGAAGGTCATCAGACAACTTTGGGCGCATACAACCGCCCATGGAAATAAGGGGAAAAAAATGAATTCATTGAAATTGTCGCTGGGCCCTATTTTGTTTTTCTGGCAAAAAGAAGCCCTGCTGGAATTTTACGTTTCCATGCTGGATACGCCGTTGGATACGGTTTATTTGGGCGAAGTAGTCTGCTCACGCCGTCAGAAAATGCGCTTTGCCGACTGGTTCGGACTGGCTGAAGACCTGGCGGAAAGCGGTAAGGAGATTATTCTTTCTTCACAAGTCCTGCTCGAAAGCGAATCCGATCTGAAACGCCTGCGTAAAATCACGGAGCAGGGAAAGTTTAAAGTTGAAGCCAACGACATGGGTGCGGTCAAATTGGCACGCGAACACGGCATCCCGTTTGTTGCCGGCGCAAGCCTGAATATCTACAACGAAACCACTTTGGACGTATTCCGAAAATTAGGGGCATTCCGCTGGATTGAACCGTCCGAGCTGAGCCGCGATAAGGTTGCAGAAATCATCAAGGCTTCAGACGGCATTGAAACCGAACTCTTTGCTTGGGGCAAAATGCCGCTCGCCTATTCATCACGTTGCTTTACCGCCCGCCATTACAATCTGAATAAAGACAGTTGCGAGTTCCGCTGCCTCGACCACGAGCACGGTATGGCCATGAATACGCGCGAAGGCCAGCCGTTTCTCACCATCAACGGCATCCAAACCATGTCTTACGGCTGCCAAAACCTACTGCCCCACCATGAAGATTTGAATAAAATCGGCGTGAATATGCTCAGACTGTCGCCACAAATGCACGGCATGGCTGAAATTATCCAAATTCACCGCGATGTATTGGACGGAAAAGCTACATGGGAAGATGTCCGCCCCGAGTTGGAACGACTGACTACCGGAACACTGGTTGACGGCTATTGGCGCGGCCAGCCCGGTATTGAAACCGTGAAGGAGGCATATTATGGCGCTGCCTGAAATCATATTACCCAAATGGATGGCAAAAATCGGTACCAAACTTCCCGGTAAACCTCCACGCTTTGTTTTGGTCTCCGTATTGAATACCATGCTGAAGAAAGGTTTACTGCCTGCCGATATGGAACTTTTTGCCGGAAGAAAATTCGAAATCGAAGTTTTGGATGCCGGTATCAAAGTGCGGTTTAGTGCCGATACGGAAAAATTCCTGGACGACAACTTCAGCGGCGCTCCCGATCTGAGGCTGGCCGCCAACGGCATAGACTTCATGCGTATGATGATGCGCGAGGAAGATCCCGATACCTTATTTTTTAACCGTAAATTGCAAATTGAAGGCGATACGGAACTGGGGTTAATTACCAAAAACTTACTCGACAGCGTCGAGTGGCCTTTCAGCGAATGGTTCCTGAAACGCAGTACATCCACTTTGGATTGATTAATTTTGGTTGAACCAAGAACAAAGGCCGTCTGAATGTTTCAGACGGCCTTATATATTTTGCCTCTTTTTGATATGTTTTTCTTATTGGTTTTATCAAATATAAAAAAGCGTACCTTGTTAGGTACGCTTTTTTCAATCCGACTCAAAATTAGAATTTTGCACCGGACTCATTTGCCATAAAGTCTACAGCCGCTTTAACTTCATCGTCACTCAAGCTGCTGTTGCCGCCTTTGGCAGGCATTGAATTAAAACCTTCAAGCGCGTGTTTGTGCAAAGTGTCTTTACCTTGCTTAATTCGAGGAGCCCAGTCGTCTTTTTTACCGACAACAGGTGCGCCCGGAATCATACCGCCATGACATGTTTTACAGTTGGCTTCAAAAACAGCTTTGCCGTCTACCTTAACCGGAGCCGCTTCTGCTTTTTCAGCAGGTTTGGCTTCAGCAGCCGGAGCAGCTTTGGCATCTGAAGCAGCTTTATCGGCAGCAGGAGCCGAAGCGGCCGCCGGAGCAGAAGCATCGGCAGGTTGAGCTGCCGGAGCAGGCTCAGCTTTTTTAGCAGGAGCTTTTTTACCGTCTTTGTTGGACAAACCCCAAACATAAGCAGTCATGATGTGCAGCTTGTCTTTGTCGAGGAAGTGACCCCAAGCAGGCATTTGGCTGCTGCGGCCGTTGGTAATGGTTTCGGTAATCGCTTTTTGAGTACCACCCCACAACCATACATCGTCGGTCAGATTCGGGCCGAGGCCTTGGATACCTTGACCTTTGTCGCCGTGACAAGTGAAACAGTTGGCAGGTGGGCCGCTAAACAGGACTTTACCGCGTTCTGCACGTTCTTCGTCGTATTGACCTTTAGGTTTAGAAAGAGACATAACATATTGTGTTACATTTTTCACGCCTTCTTCACCCAAAGCAGGACCCCATGCCGGCATAGAGGCAGTACGGCCTTTTTCGATGGTTTCCTGAATCTTTTCAGGTTCGCCGCCCCACAACCAATCGTCGTCGGTCAAATTCGGGAAGCCTTTTGAGCCTTTGGCATCTGAACCGTGACATTGGATACAGTAGGTATTGAAAAGGTTTTGCGCAATAGCACGGGCTTCAGGATCTTTAGCCACTTTCTCAATCGGCATATTGGAAAATTTAGCATACACTTTACCGTATTGCTGATTGGCTTTGGCAACTTCTTCTTCATATTGACCATGGCTGCTCCAGCCCCACAGGCCTTTGTAATCGCCGATACCTGGATACATAATCAGGTAGCCGACACCAAACAGCCATGTGCAGACATAAAGCCAAAACCACCAACGTGGCAGAGGGTTGTTGTACTCCGAAATGCCGTCCCACTCATGACCTGTGGTTTTTACTTCTTCGCCTTTTTTAGGGCGTTTCACAACGTTTTGCGAAAGCAGAAGCCAAGCCAGGCCGATGAAGCTGAGCACGACGATAACGGCAATATATATACTCCAGAAACTACTGGTAAATTGGGATGTTGTGTTCATTATTTTGCTCCGTGATCACGGACTGACTGAGCTTGATCGTTCTTTTCAGACGGCCTTTGTTCGTCATTATCGAAAATACTGCTGGCAGCATCGTCATAGTTTTTCTTATTGCGTCTATTGAACACAATATAGAGGACTAAAATAAAGCTGATGAATACCCAAACAGTAAAGAGCGAGCGAGCCCAGTTAGCGTCCATGATGTTACCTTACGTTTTTCAATGCCAAGCCCAAGCCTTGCAGGTAGGCGATAACAGCGTCCAGCTCTGATTTGTTGGCCAGCATTTCAGGTGCTTTGGCAATTTCTTCATCGCTGTAAGGTGTACCCACTTTACGCAGGGCTTTCATATGCGCCACAGTTGCCTCGGCATCGACTTTATTGCGTGCGAGCCATGGGAATGCAGGCATATTGGACTCCGGCACAACGTCGCGCGGGTTCAGCAGGTGGATGCGGTGCCATTCATCGGAATAACGGCCGCCGACACGAGCCAAATCCGGACCGGTACGTTTAGAACCCCATTGGAACGGATGGTCATAAACAGACTCACCGGCAACAGAGTAATGACCGTAACGTTCAGTTTCTGCACGGAATGGACGAATCATTTGAGAGTGGCAGTTGTAGCAGCCTTCGCGCACATAAATATCGCGACCGGCCACTTGCAGGGCGTTATATGGTTTCACGCCGGGTGCAGGTTCGGTAACCGCCTTGGTGAAGAACAGCGGAACAGCCTCGATCAGAAGGCCGACGCTGACTACAAGCAGGGTGAATACAATCAGTACACCGACTTTTTCTTCAGCTAATTGTTGTAATTTCATTTTGGTAGCCTATCTTTCTTGTCATTAGTGGTGTTGAGTTTGAGAAACCGCAGGAATCTCAGCATCAACGGCTTTACCACTGATAGCAGTACGGTAAACGTTATATGCCATGATGCACATACCGCTCAGGTACAGAAGACCGCCGGTGAAACGAATCATGTAGTAAGGCATGGTACGTTTTACGGATTCAACGAAGGAATAAGTCAGCGTGCCGTCGTCATTCAAAGAACCCCACATCAGACCTTGCATTACGCCGGCAATCCACATTGCAGCGATATACAGAACCACGCCGATGGTCGCGATCCAGAAATGCGCCTCAACCAATTTGGTGCTGTACATTTCATTTTTGCCGAACAAGCGGGGAATCATATAGTAAACGGAACCGATGGTTACAAAGCCCACCCAGCCCAATGCGCCGGCGTGAACGTGTGCAACAGTCCAGTCGGTGTAGTGGCTCAGAGCGTTAACGGTTTTGATAGACATCATCGGGCCTTCGAAGGTAGACATACCGTAGAAAGACAGAGAAACGATCAAGAATTTCAAAATCGGGTCGGTACGAAGTTTGTCCCATGCGCCGGACAGAGTCATGATACCGTTGATCATACCGCCCCAAGAAGGCGCAAACAGGATCAAAGACAATACCATACCCAAAGATTGAGTCCAGTCAGGCAATGCGGTGTAGTGCAAGTGGTGAGAACCAGCCCACATATAAGTGAAAATCAAAGCCCAGAAGTGGACGACGGACAAGCGGTAAGAGTAAATCGGACGGCCTGCTTGTTTAGGTACGAAATAGTACATCATACCCAAGAAGCCGGCTGTCAGGAAAAAGCCCACCGCATTGTGGCCGTACCACCATTGAACCATCGCATCAATCGCACCTGCGTAAACCGGGTAAGATTTCATCAAACCGGCAGGGATGCTGATATTATTGACGATGTGCAACAGCGCAACGGCCAAGATAAAGCCGCCGTAGAACCAGTTGGCAACGTAAATATGTTTGATTTTACGTTTGGCAATCGTACCGAAGAATACGATGGCGTAGGCAACCCACACCAGCGTAATCAAAATGTCGATAGGCCATTCCAACTCGGCGTATTCTTTACCTTGGGTGTAACCCATAGGCAAGCTGATGGCCGCAGCCACGATAACGGCCTGCCAACCCCAGAAGGTAAATGCAGGCAGCCAACCGCCAAACAGACGGGTATTACATGTACGTTGAACAACGTAGTATGATGTACCGATCAAACCGCAACCGCCGAATGCAAAAATAACCGCATTGGTGTGCAAAGGACGCAGGCGGCCGAAGTGGAACCAAGGTCCGATATTGGATAAATCGAGGGCCGGAGCAAAAAGCTGGGCAGCGACGATAACGCCGACCAACATGCCCACAATACCCCAAACTACAGTCATGATGGCGAACTGGCGCACCACTTTGTAGTTATAAGTTTGTGTGTCCATGGAAGTCTCCATAAATTATGGGTATAAAAAATTTTTATCTCACCCCAACCCCTGCATTTACGAAAAGCGCAATACGGCCAAGGTTCAAATTTTTCTAAATTTAACATAGACACCACAACATGCCAAGCAAAATTACATTCCAAATTGCATAAAATATTTAGAAAAACATAAATTCATTTCTTTTATAATCAATAAATTATTAAAACATACGCATTAAATCGGACAGGGTATTTTTTCAAGCCCCCTTTTTCATACAGTTTTATTGATATAGATTAAGCCCACCCCTTAAAACCCCTTCTTCTTAATAAACTTTAGCAAATTAACCAATAGCCATGATTAATTACAAAATTACCCCCAACTTTCTGTCTCATGAATGGCACATCACCTTATCATTCACTCAAACCAATGATTCAGAAACAGAAATCAGCTTACCCAACTGGGTTCCCGGTAGCTACCTCATCCGTGACTTTGCCCGCCACATCACACACATCAGCGCGCGCTGCAACGGCAAAGCCCAACCGCTGACACAAACCAGCAAAAACCATTGGCAAACCCCTGCTCTCAGTGGAGCGTGGGAAATTTACTACACTGTTTACGCATTCGACTTATCAGTTCGCGGCTCGTTCCTCAGCACCGAGCGCGGCTTTTTCGACGGCGCGTGTCTATTCTTAAAAGTCCACGGACAAGAAAACCGGCCACATCAAATCGAATTTTCCACCCTGCCGCACACATGGCAGATAGCCACCACACTGCCCCAAACCTCGGCAACCACTTTTCAGACGGCCTCATACGCCGAGCTTATCGACCATCCGGTTGAAACAGGCATCATTGAATTTCTCGAATTTGAAGCACAAGGCATTCCCCACCGTATTGCATTAAGCGGCATCTATCCCGATTTTGACCGCGCCCGCTTCCTCGCCGATATTCAAAAAATCTGCGAAACCGAGTTGGCGATGTTCCCCTCCCCTGCCCCGTTTACCAAATACCTTTTCTTACTACATCTGGGCGACAACCTCTACGGCGGGCTGGAACACATCAGCAGCACCGCCCTGCTCGCCGACCGCCACAGTCTGCCATCCTATAATATGGGCGAGGCCGACAACGCCTATACCGAATTGCTCGGCCTTTTCTCCCACGAATACTTCCACGCATGGAATGTCAAATCCATCAAGCCGGCCGTATTCGCACCTTACGACCTCGACCAAGAAAACTACACCGAGCAACTTTGGGCATTTGAAGGCATTACCTCCTACTACGACGACCTCTTTCTAGCCCGAAGCAAAACCATCAGTCCCGAAGCCTACCTCACCCTGCTTGCACAAAGCATCACACGCGTCCAGCAGACACAAGGCCGTCTGAAACAAACACTTGCCCAATCCAGTTTCAGCGCATGGGACAAGTTCTACAAACAAGACGAAAACAGCCCCAACGCCATCGTCAGCTATTATCAAAAAGGCGCACTAGCCGCACTTTGCCTCGACCTTATCATCCGTGAAAAAAGCCAGGACAAATACACCCTCGACAGCGTGATGCAGCAACACTATCGCGACTGGTGCAATACCCATCAAGGCATACCCGAAAAACACTGGCAAACCCGTTGCCAAGAAATAACCGGTTTAGATTTAGAAACCTTCTTTCAGACGGCCTTATACAGCACCGATGATCTTCCGCTCGCAGAATGCCTGCAAAGCGTAGGTGTCAAACTCGACTTTATCCCACTGCCCCGCCAACATGGAGGAGCATTTGCAAGCGAACCCCAATCGGTTGCCCCAGCCAACGATTTGGGTGCACGTTTCAAACAAAACAGCGACCATGCCGTCCTGACTCATGTATTCAATGGCGGCAGCGCAGAAAATGCCGGACTCTGCCCGCAAGACAAAATCATCGCCTTGGGCGGCTACGCCTGCAACGACCTTGCGGCACAGTGGGGCAAACTGCCTATCGGCACGCGCACCACCATCCATTTCTTCCGCCAAGGCTTATTGCGCGAGACCAGCATCACAGTCCAAGCAGCAGAAGCCAATACCGCCCTGCTGCACATTACCGATCGCCAAAAACTCGAAAACTGGTTGTACAATCATTAAATAAAACTTCAAACGGCCTGCTACTTCACAGGCCGTCTGAAATCAACATGCCCATTAAATATAAAGAAAGGAAAAACTATGCCCATCCATAAACTGACCGACTCTCTCTATATCGCCCCCCAATTGACTGAAGCCGATGTCCAAGAAGCCGTACACCTCGGCATCCAAACCGTCATCTGCAACCGCCCGGACGGCGAAGAAGAAAACCAACCGGCTTTTGCCGAAGTGCAAAACTGGTTTAAAGAGGCCGGCATCAACCAATTTTCCCACCAGCCCGTTGTTGCGCCTCAAATCAACGCAGCCGATGTCGCAGCCTTCCAAAATCTGTTGCAACAATCTCCGACTCCTATCCTTGCCTTCTGCCGTACCGGCACACGCTGCTCCCTGCTTTGGGGTTATCATCAAGTGCAACACGGCGCATCCGTAGCCGAAGTAGTTGCCGCAGCCGAACAGGCTGGCGTCAATCTCAGCAACTTTGAAGCCCGCCTGCAAGAAGCCAAAGATAAAGGTTTGGCTTAATACCTAATTTATATCGTAAATAGTAGCCCTTAAAACCATCAGGCCGTCTGAAACCGATTATTCAGACGGCCTGATGGCCTTAGCTTATTTATAATTTATTTCCACTATCTTAAAGATATATTTTCTAAATTAAAACAGAATTGACCTGTGTCAATACCCCAATCCTATTTTCATTTATAATGCCTTTCAATGATTCAGGGTCATGCCCGAATCTTCCAGTTTCCTCGATAAGAGCCAGCTCTCTTATTAAATGATTTTTCTTTCCTCTTGATGTGTGTGTGTTTGGGTGTGGCTGAGTGCCACCCCCTTTTTTTATACCTACCCTCTTGAAGGCCGTCTGAAACTTTCAGACGGCCTTTCCTTTCCCCTAGTAAAAATAGTATAAAATCCCCTTATCGTTCAAACCACAAACCCAAAACACCATGGTCAACAAACTCACCCCCCCTCCCAGCCTGCCCGATCCGCAAGACCTCCGCGCCGTTATCGCCTACAACATGCGCCTCTACCGCGTCAACCACGGCTGGTCGCAAGAAGAACTCGCACGCCAATGCGGACTCGACCGCACCTACGTCTCCGCCGTCGAACGCAAACGCTGGAACATCGCCCTTTCCAACATCGAAAAAATCGCATCCGCACTCAAAATCGCCCCTTACAAACTTCTCCTTCCACCGCAAGAAATGCTCCGTCAAATGACCGAGCCTGCCGACACCCAAGCCTAATTCACAACCAGACACCATCATGACCGCCGCCCAACAAGCCATCCAAACCTACCGGCAGCAAAAAGCCGCAGCAGAAACTGCCTACCGCAAAAACAACCGCCCTACCGCTTACTTCCGCGACCATATCGCCGCGGCCGAAACCCTGCTGCAAACCCTCTGGCAAATCCATTTTCCCGACAGCAACGACATCAGTCTCATTGCCATCGGTGGCTTCGGGCGTTGCGAACTCTACCCCCATTCTGACTGGGACTTAGCGATTATTTCCTCGACCCCATTTTCAGACGGCCTGCAACAGCAAACCGCCCAATTTATTCAAACCCTTTGGGACGCACGCCTCAATCCGGCCATCAAAAGCGGCAGCATAGAAGAAATCCTCCAAAGCACCCAAAACGACATTACCGGCGAAACCGCCTTTCTTGAAGCACGCCACCTACAAGGCAATGCCGACCTTACCGCACAACTTCTAAACAAACTCAACACACGCCGCGACACAGCCGCCTTTATCGAAGCCAAACTCCTCGAAATGGAGCAACGCCACACCAAATCCCAAGGCACAGGCGCACAACTCGAACCCAACATCAAAACCTGCCCCGGAGGCCTGCGCGACATCCACACCCTGATTTGGACAGCCAAAGCACAAGGCATAGACAGCAACCCCACCGCCCTCGTTACCGCCGGCTTCCTCACCCGCGCCGAAGCCGGCATGCTGGCCCATGGCTACCGCCGTCTCGCCAACATCCGCATTCACCTCCACCTTACCGCCGCCCGCCCCGAAGACAGGCTGCTTTTCGACTACCAGTCCCAAGTCGCCGAAAGCTTAGGCTATACCCAACCCGACATCCGCGGCAGAAGCGAAGCCCTGATGCACACCTTCTACCGCGCCACCAAAGCCATCAAACAACTCAACGGCATCCTCATTCCGGTTCTCAAAAACCATCAAACCTCCAGCCGTCCCCAACATATCCACCCCATCGACAGCCACTACAAACGCATCGGCCACCAAATCGCCGCCAACGACCTTGCCCTATTCGAGCAAAATCCCGAACACATCTTCACCATCATACAAACCATGCAGGAGCAAAACATCACCACCATCGAGCCGCAAACCCTGCGCGCATGGTGGGCGGCCACACGAAAAATCAACGCCCGTTTCACCCAAAATCCAGAAAACCGCCGCCGCTTCATCCAATTCTTCAAACACGGCACCGGCCTTACCCAAACCCTCCGTTTTCTCAACCTCTACGGCGTACTTGGCCGCTATCTCCCCGCATGGGAAAAAATCACCGGCCTGCTCCAACACGACCTCTTCCATATTTACCCCGTAGACGACCACATCCTGACCGTCGTCCGCAATATGCGCCGTCTCGCCATCGAAACCCACAGCCACGAAATGCCCGAGGCCAGCGCCGTCATGCAGGCCTACCCACGACCACATGTCCTCTACACCGCCGCCCTGCTGCACGACATCGCCAAAGGCCGTGGCGGCGATCACGCCAAAGAAGGCATCAAAGACGCCCAACAATTTGCCGCCGACCACTACTACACCGAAGAAGAAAGCCACCTCCTCGCATGGCTGGTTGAAAACCACCTGCTCATGTCTACCGTTGCCCAAAAAGAAGACATCCAAGACCCGCACGTCCTCCAAGCCTTCTGCCGCCGTATTCCCACACGCGAATACCTCGACGCACTCTACCTGCTTACCATTGCCGACATCCGCGGCACCAACCCAAAACTTTGGAACACATGGCGCGCCAGCCTGCTCCAAACCCTCTACCACAGCACCGCCGCCGTTTTAAACAGCAAAAACCACAATCCCGAACGCCTCCCCAACCGACGCGAACAAGCCGCAGCCGACCAACTCACGCGCGCAGCCGTTCCCCTCAAAAACCAACAAAAACTCCGCCGCATCCTCGGCAGCGCATACTACGTCCGCCATCAAACGCGGGAAATCCTCTGGCACACCGCAAACCTCGCCTACGACACCCAAAGTCCGGCCGTCCGCAGCCGCATCCTCCCCCAAAGCAACAGCCTTCAAGTCATGGTCTTCATGCCCAACGGCGACCGCCTCTTCGCACGCCTCTGCCGCATCTTCAGCAGCCACCGCTTCGACATCCAAGCCGCCCGCGCCTTCATCACCGAGCACGACTACATCCTCGACACCTTTATCCTCCAACTTCCCGACAATCTCCCGCCCGAAGAATATCCCGATCGCCAAAGCGCACTCGAAGCCGAACTCAACAGCTTCATCCACGGCAATACCACCGTCCAAAAACAAAGCGGCCGCCCGCACATCAGCCGCCGCATCCGCCACATCCCCATTCCGCCTACCGTAATCATCACCCCCGAAGAAGATTATCCCGGCTGGCACACCATAGACATCACAGCCGTCAACCGCCCCCACCTCCTCGCCGACATCGCCGAGACCTTCTTCGCACACAACATCAGCCTGCGCTACGCCAAAATCACCACCTTGGATCAGCGCATTGAGGACAGTTTCATCACCTATAGCCCATCCCTCCAAGACCCGCAAACCCAAAACACCCTAAAACAAGCATTGATCGAAGTCCTGACTCCATAAAGGCCGTCTGAACATCTTAAAAACATAGGGTGAGCATTTTTTGCTCACCCTAATCGCATTCAATATATAAACATCCTGAATATACCCTTCTAAAACACTCAAGAAATCCAACGCCTTAAAAATCAAAACCAGACCACTCCCTGATATAAAACTACATTACAAAATCATAACCCAAATAAATATAATTCCGAATACAAAATTTCATTCATCTATTACACCAAACCCCTTTTCAAATTCCCTCCTTCAAAACCATTTCCCCATCAATATTCACACAAAATACATACCCAAAATAAAACCCATAAAAAACAAAAGAATAAAATCACAAAAAATCAAACCGACCGATTAAGCCATAAAAACACCGCCCGTCTAAACCAATTAACATATTATTGAATTAAACTAAAATTCTGACAAAAAACGTCACACACCCAAACTTGTCTCCCTTCCCTGTCACAAAAAACACAAAACTGACAAAAAACGTCAACCGCCCTATTTCCCTAAAATCCTGAAACTTTCAAACAAAACCTCACAAAACTTAAAAATTGAAAAATAAACCCAATAAAAACAACAAATAAAAAATAAAAAATAAAATTTTCAGCCCATTTTCCACACTTGGCACACCGACTGCTTGAAACAACACGTCCGGTAAGGCCCAAGCCTCAAAGCAGCAAGCCCGACGGAAGCTGTATATTCCTTCTTACTTTATGGTTTACTCATAATACAAAGTGCCAAGCACATTACGGACTTTTTACTTAAACATAATTATTCACACTTTCAAACTGGAGTTTTAATCAATGAAAGCAATCCAAAAAGGTTTCACCCTGATCGAATTGATGATCGTCATCGCCATCTTGGGCATCTTGGCCGTAATCGCTCTGCCTGCATACCAAGATTACACCATCCGCGCTAAGATTTCAGAAGGTTTAAGCTTAGCCGAACCTGCTAAATTGGCAGTAGCAGAAACTTCTGCGGCTTTAGGTGGCTTGAACCAGATTACTGCTACTAATACTGGTTATACTTTCCCTGCAGGTGGTACTAAATACGTTTCAAGCATCGCTATTGAAGCAAATACCGGTAAAATTACAGTAACAACTAAAGATACTGGTGCTTCTACCAATCCAGTGTTTACATTAACTCCGAATCAAGCTAACTCTGAATCTCCTATTACTTGGGAGTGTAACTTTACTGGTGGTGAAGCTAAACACGTTCCAGCTAACTGTCGCACCGCTCCTACTGCTGCAACCCCGGCTCAACCTGCTCCATAAGCTAACTTCACATATATTCTGAGAAAAGCAAATCCCATAAAGCAATTATGGGATTTGCTTTATAAAAATAAAAAACTTGAAAACGATACACTCAAATGAATACCCCATTTCAAGCCCAAAAAGGTTTTACCCTGATTGAGCTGATGATAGTTATCGCCATCCTCGGTATTCTGGTTATTGTTGCCGTGCCTACCTACCAAAACTATATCGGCAGGGCGCAAGCCTCCGAAGCACTTTACCTTGCCGACGACCTGAAAACCGAAATCAGCATTGCCTCAGCGGTAAATAACCGCCTACCCAATGCAGAGGATGTCAGCAAACAAGGTGCAATCGGCGTTACCGCTCAACGCATCGGCGGCACATACATCCAAAACGGTGGCGTAACTGTAGAAGCAGATACAGGCAAAATCAGTATTCCTTTCGATAAAGGCCAAAACAAAGGCAAAGTCCTGACCCTGACCCCTTATCGAATTAACAATGACTCGACTTGGTTGCTTAACTGGCAATGCGGCGGAACGCTGGATCCGATGATGATCCCCGCCATGTGCCGTGATAATTCAAACGGATAACAACCAAGCCCATACCCTACAAGAAAACACAAAAATACATTGCGAAGAAAACACCCCAAACAAAGCCAAATACAAACGCGGAAAACGAATCAAAGCAAAAGAAACCAAACTCTCCAAAACAAGGTCATTAAGAGCCTGAATCATCACATTACGAGAATAAATGCCGTCTGAAATCCATTTTCAGACGGCCTCTTTATATTTAATCCTAATCCGACAGGAAAGTTTTAACCTGATTGGTTCAGACGGCCCTCGTCTTTTCACCACTACATAAAACAAATTCGCAACACTCCTGATAAGACAATTTGTCGCCCATCTGAACTCAATATATAATTTGACCATACAAGTCTTTATTTTTAAGCATTTTTCATTTTTAAAACATACATTGCCTACATTGGGAGAAACATCATGCCTCATCTGAATTTAGATAAAACGGATTTAAAGATTCTGCAGGTTTTGCAGGAAAACGGGCGGTTGAGCAATGTAGAGCTTTCTGAAAAAGTAGCGCTCTCCCCTTCTCCCTGCCTGCGCCGTCTCAAGCAGCTTGAAGATGCGGGCATTATTCAAAAATACGCCGCCCAGCTTTCCCCTGTCTCTTTGGGCTTGGGTTTGCAGGCTTTTATCCGTGTATCGATTAGCAAGGCAAAAGATGCGCGCGAGGATTTTTCCGAATCTGTCCGCGCTTGGCCGGAAGTATTGAGCTGCTTTGCGTTAACGGGTGAAACCGACTATCTGCTCCATGCCTTTTTTACCGATATGAACGCGTTTTCCCATTTTGTTTTGGATACGCTGCTTTCGCACCACGGCGTGCAAGATGCGCAATCGAGTTTTGTGTTGAAAGAAATTAAAAACACGACCGCTCTGCCTTTGGTTCATTTGGTTCAGGATTAATGATTTGAAACTGATGAAGGCCGTCTGTTGTTCAGACGGCCTTTTAAATTTCTATGGTTTGCCTTAAAGACCATACACTTGTATACTTTTTAAGAATAATTCACATAAGCTTTTACCATGACTGACACCGCCCATCTCGATACCAATACTGTTTCAGAACATACCAAACAATGGTTGGAAAAAGCCGTTATCGGGCTGAATCTCTGCCCGTTTGCCAAAGCGCCGCACGTTAAAAACCTGGTTCGCATCGTTGTCAGCGAAGCCCGTCATTTGGACGGTTTTCTTGAAGACTTGGATCGTGAATTGCAGCTTTTGGGCAATACGCCTGCTTCGGAATTGGAAACCACTTTGCTGGTTCATCCGACGCTGTTCCCTGATTTTGAAACCTTCAACCAAATGTTGGAAATCGCCGATGATGCCGTTGTAGAAAACGAATTGGAAGGCATTGTCCAAATTGCACCGTTCCATCCTGATTTTCAATTTGAAGGCACAGAAGCCGACGACATCAGCAACTACACCAACCGCTCGCCCTACCCGACTTTGCACCTGATTCGTGAAGACAGTATTGCCAAAGCGGCTGAAGCGTTTCCCGATGCCTCGGCAATTTTTGACCGCAATATTGCGCTGCTGGAAAAAATGGGGCATGAGGGCTGGGATAAGTTGGATATTCCGCGTTGTCCATTCCCGCATCACAAGCCGTCTGAAAACAACTAATTGGTGATGGAAGATGATTCGTCATCTATTGATTTTTTGCGGTGCATTGTCGCTTATCTTGGGTATTATCGGCATTTTCCTGCCATTTCTGCCAACCACGCCTTTCATTTTATTGACCGCTACTTGCTGGGCACAGGCTTCGCCGCGCTTTCACAATTGGCTCTATCATCACCGCTATTTCGGCCCAATCATACAAAACTGGGAAAACAACGGCGCCGTGCCGCGCAAGGCAAAGTTTTTCGCTATCGGCATGATGACCTTTTCTTGCCTGTTGATGTTTTGGCGGTTTCCGGAACGCTGGTGGATTGGTGTCATATCGTCAATTTGTTGCAGCTGCGTGGCCGTGTGGATGTGGCTGCGGCCGGAAGCATAAAATAAAGCAGGTGGGCATTTTCGCTCACCTGTTTTTGTTTTTACACCCGATTTATCTGTCAAAACAATCAGTAACACCTAAAACACCCTATTCAACCCTCATTTTTTCAGACGGCCTTTATTTATTCAATCAAATGTAAATTTTAGCTAAAATTAATCTAAATTGTTTTTCTGATAGGATTATTATTGATAATTCAAACCCCTGTTTCAAAACCACTTTTCTACTACTTTCGACTACTTCCCTCCCTTTTATTTCTTTATTTGTATCAACATTTCTTTTGATTCCAACACTCTAAACCGTCCCTTAACACTTACTTTGCGTTATACTTTCCCCTGACACAACCGCGCAGTTCGTCTGGATATTTCAGACGGCCTGAATATTTCACCGCCGTACTTTCTCAACAAAGTTCCTAACGGCGCAACAGAATAAAAAGGAAATACTATGCGCTACCTCTCGTTTTTACTGCTGCTTGCCGCCTTCCCGGCAGCGGCATCCGATTTTGACGGCTCGTCCGCCAGCCTGCTTTGGGGTCTGCCGTTTGCCCTGATTCTCTTGTCTATCGCACTCGGGCCTCTGTTTTTCTCCCATACTTGGCACCACCACTTTGGCAAAATTACAGCGTTTTGGACGCTGCTGTTTTTAACTCCATTCATCGTAACCTTTGGTTTCGGAGCCGGCGTCCATACCGTTGCCCATGCGTTGGTTGAAGAATATATCCCCTTTATCCTGCTGCTTTTAGCGCTCTATACCATTTCAGGCGGTATTTTTGTCAGCGGCGATTTGCACGGCTCGCCTAAATTGAACACAACCCTGTTGGCAGTCGGCACGGCTTTGTCTTCCATCATGGGGACAACAGGCGCGGCGATGTTGATGATTCGTCCACTTTTGAAAGCCAACCATAAACGCCACTACCGCGTTCACATCGTGATTTTCTTCATTTTCTTGGTAGCGAATATCGGCGGCGGTCTGACTCCTTTAGGCGATCCTCCGCTGTTCTTAGGATTCCTGAAAGGCGTAGATTTCATGTGGACGGTTAAACACATGCTGATGCCTGTATTGATTAGTTCTGTGATTTTACTGGCCGTTTTCTACATCATCGACAGCCGACACTTCAACCGCGAACAAAGCGAACACCTTGCTCCCGCTCCTTCCGATAAAGAAGAAAAAGTCAAAATTTACGGCAAATGGAATTTCCTGTTGCTGGCAGGCGTGGTCGGCGCGGTCTTGCTGTCCGGTTTGTGGAAACCAAATCATCCGGGCTTTGAAATCTTGGGCAGCCATTATGCCTTGCAAAACCTGATGCGCGATGGCATTTTGCTGGCTCTGACCGCCGTATCTTGGATTATTACGCCCAAACAAGTACGCGCAGGCAATGAGTTCAACTTCGAGCCGATTGCCGAAGTAGGCAAACTGTTTTTGGGTATCTTCATTACCATTTCGCCCGTCTTGGCGATTTTGAAAGCCGGTGAAACAGGCGCACTGGGCGCTGTCGTTTCTCTGGTTCACGACGCGGCAGGCAATCCGATTAATGTGATGTATTTTTGGATGAGCGGCATTTTGTCGGCATTCTTGGATAACGCGCCGACTTATTTGGTGTTCTTCAATATGGCCGGTGGCGATGCCCAAGCCTTGATGACAGGCCACCTGTTCCATTCGCTGCTGGCAGTATCCATGGGTTCCGTATTTATGGGCGCGCTCACTTATATCGGTAATGCACCGAACTTCATGGTCAAAGCCATTGCCGAACAACGCGGCGTACCGATGCCTTCCTTCTTCGGCTATATGGCATGGTCGGTGATTGTATTGATACCGCTGTTTGCCCTGCATACGATGATTTTCTTCGTTTGGCAGCTCTTTTAAACTTAAGGCCGTCTGAAATTCAGACGGCCTTTTATTTTCTAACAAGCCAGCAAACATAGTTCTTAAATATCAATCAGTTGAAATCTTTCCGCTTTAACATTCCATTACATATTCCTACTTTTTTCCCACTTTTCCCGTAAAAATAAGCGTAAAACTGACATAAAACGGCCTATACCTGATAAAATCTAAAGCTTTGTTGTTTGCGTTTATTCGTTGTTTTTATAGCAAACCTCTGCTTTTTTCAGACGGCCCATCCTTTGTTTCAAAGCATTACATGCCGTCTGAAAAAACAATCCGACATCCGAATCTCAACCCACCAAAAAGTAACGCATCCTTATGATTAAGATAAAAAAAGGCTTAGACCTGCTCATCGCGGGCAGACCGGAGCAAGTCATTTATGACGGCCCGGCCATCACCGAAGTCGCGTTGCTTGGCGAAGAATATGTCGGCATGCGCCCCTCGATGAAAATCAAGGAAGGCGAAGCCGTCAAAAAAGGCCAAGTGCTGTTTGAAGACAAAAAGAATCCGGGCGTAGTATTTACCGCGCCGGCTTCAGGCAAAATCGCCGCAATTCACCGTGGCGAAAAGCGCGTACTTCAGTCAGTCGTGATTGCCGTTGAAGGCAACGACGAAATCGAGTTCGAATGCTACGCACCTGAAGCGTTGGCAAAATTGAGCAACGAAGAAGTGCGCCGCAATCTGATTCAATCCGGTTTGTGGACTGCGCTGCGTACCCGTCCGTTCAGCAAAATCCCTGCCGTCGATGCCGAGCCGTTCGCCATCTTCGTCAATGCGATGGACACCAATCCGCTGGCTGCCGATCCTACGGTCATCATCAAAGAAGCCGCCGAAGACTTCAAACACGGCCTGTTGGTATTGAGCCGCCTGACCGAGCGTAAAATCCATGTGTGCAAAGCAGCAGGCTCAGACGTGCCGTCTGAAAACGCTGCCAACATCGAAACACATGAATTCGGCGGCCCTCATCCTGCCGGTTTGAGCGGTACGCACATTCATTTCATCGAGCCAGTCGGCGCGAATAAAACCGTTTGGACCATCAATTATCAAGACGTGATTGCCATTGGCCGTTTGTTTACCACAGGCCGTCTGAACAGCGAGCGTGTGATTGCCTTAGGTGGTTCCCAAGTCAACAAACCGCGCCTTTTGCGTACTGTTTTGGGCGCAAAAGTATCGCAAATTACCGCCGGCGAATTGGTTGACGCAGACAACCGCGTGATTTCCGGCTCGGTATTAAACGGCGCGATTGCGCAAGGCGCGCACGATTACCTCGGTCGCTACCACAATCAGATTTCCGTTATCGAAGAAGGCCGCAACAAAGAGCTGTTCGGCTGGGTTGCGCCGCAGCCGGACAAATACTCCATCACGCGCACAACCCTCGGTCATTTCCTGAAAAACAAACTCTTTAAGTTCAACACAGCCGTCAACGGCGGCGACCGCGCCATGGTTCCCATCGGTACTTACGAACGCGTGATGCCCTTGGACATCCTGCCTACCCTGCTTTTGCGCGATTTAATCGTCGGCGATACCGACAGCGCGCAGGCTTTGGGTTGCTTGGAATTGGACGAAGAAGACCTCGCTTTGTGCAGCTTCGTCTGCCCGGGTAAATATGAATACGGCCCGCTGTTGCGCAAGGTGCTGGAAACCATTGAGAAGGAAGGCTGATTATGGGCTTGAAACATTTTCTTGAAAAAATCGAACCGCACTTCCTGCCGGGCGGCAAACATGAAAAATGGTATGCCCTCTACGAAGCTGCGGCGACGATTTTCTATACATCCGGCGCGGTAACGCGCAAAGCGGCCCACGTCCGCGACGCGCTCGACTCCAAGCGCATGATGATTTTGGTGTGGCTGGCTTTGTTCCCTGCCATGTTCTACGGTATGTACAACGTCGGCGTACAAGCATTCGGCGCGTTAACGCCTGATTTGCTGCAACAAAATATCGCCAACGACTGGCATTACGCCCTTGCCAACGCTTTGGGCATCAATATGTCGTCTGAAGCGGGCGTATTGGGCAAAATGCTGTTCGGCGCGATCTACTTCCTGCCGATTTACGCGACCGTATTTATCGTCGGCGGCTTCTGGGAAGTTTTGTTCGCCACCGTGCGCAAACACGAAATCAACGAAGGTTTCTTCGTGACTTCAATTCTGTTTGCTTTGATCGTTCCGCCTACGCTGCCGCTGTGGCAGGCTGCCTTGGGTATTACCTTCGGCGTGGTGGTTGCGAAAGAGGTATTCGGCGGTACGGGTAAAAACTTTATGAACCCTGCGCTGGCAGGCCGTGCCTTCTTGTTCTTCGCCTATCCTGCCAATATTACCGGCGACACCGTTTGGACGGCGGTTGACGGCTATTCCGGCGCAACCGCGCTGGCTCAATGGGCGGCACACGGTGCAGACGGCCTGCAAAATGCCGTTACCGGTAAATCCATCACTTGGATGGATGCGTTTATTGGTAATCTGCCCGGTTCTATCGGCGAAGTATCTACTTTGGCGCTTTTAATCGGCGGCACGTTTATCGTGTTTGCCCGCATCGCTTCTTGGCGCATTATTGCCGGCGTGATGATCGGTATGATTGCCATGTCTTCGCTGTTTAACTTCATCGGTTCGGACACCAATCCGATGTTCAGCATGCCTTGGTATTGGCATCTGGTTGTCGGCGGCTTTGCCATCGGTATGCTGTTTATGGCGACCGACCCTGTTTCCGCTTCCTTTACCAATGTCGGCAAATGGTGGTACGGCGCGCTGATTGGTGTGATGTGCGTATTGATCCGCGTGGTCAACCCTGCTTACCCCGAAGGCATGATGTTGGCGATTCTGTTTGCCAACCTGTTTGCCCCGATTTTCGACTATTTCGTCGCACAAGCGAACATCAAACGCAGAAAGGCGCGCAGCAATGGCTAAGAAATTCGATAAAGACAGCTTCAGCGGCACGCTGATTGTGGTATTGGTTGTCAGCCTGATTTGTTCCATCATCGTTGCCGGTGCGGTCGTCGGCTTGAAACCCATCCAAGAGAAACAAAAACTCCAAGACAAACAAGGCTATATCTTGAGCGTAGCCGGTTTGATGGATAAAAACACCGACATCAGCAAAACCTTTGCCGAGCGTATCGAGCAACGCGTTGTCGATTTGGCAACAGGCGAATACGTGAAAGATGCGCCGAAAGACTTCAGCGCGCGCATCGCAGGCAAAGACCCTGCCCAAAGCATCCAAATCAAACCCGAAGACGATTTGGCCGGCATCAAAAGCCGTGCCAAATACACCGAGGTTTATCTGGTCAAAGGCGATGACGGCAAAGTCAGCCAAATCATCCTGCCTATGCACGGTAACGGTTTGTGGTCTGTTATGTACGGCTTTGTCGCCATCCAACCCGACGGCAACACCATCAACGGCATCACTTACTACGACCAAGGCGAAACCCCGGGCTTGGGCGGCGAAATCGGCAATCCGTTGTGGCAACAAAAATTCGTCGGCAAAAAACTGTTTGACGAACAAGGCAAACTCGCCCTGCATGTCGGCAAAGGCGCAAGTTCGGACAAAGAACACGGCGTAGATGCCCTCTCCGGCGCATCGCTGACATCTAAAGGCGTGCAAGGTTCGTTCGCCTACTGGTTCGGCGAAAACGGCTATATCCCCTACCTGAACAAATTGAAATCAGCAGGAGCACAATAATGGCTGACATGAAACGCTTGAAATATTTGATGTTTTCACCCTTTATCGACAACAACCCGATTGCCTTGCAGGTTTTGGGTATTTGTTCGGCTTTGGCGGTTACCACCAAGCTTCAGACGGCCATCGTGATGGGTATTTCCGTGAGTTTGGTAACTGGTTTTTCCAGCTTTTTCATCTCATTGGTACGCAACTACATCCCCAACAGCATCCGTATTATTGTGCAAATGGCGATTGTTGCCTCTTTGGTAACGCTGGTTGACCAACTACTTCAGGCTTTTGCCTATGAGCTGTCCAAACAGCTCTCCGTATTTGTCGGCCTGATTATTACCAACTGTATCGTGATGGGCCGTGCCGAAGCATTCGCCATGAAAGAGCCGCCGCTGGAAAGCTTGGTTGACGGTATCGGCAACGGCGCAGGTTACGGCATGATGTTGATCATCATCGCGACCATCCGCGAACTGATCGGCTCTGGCAAGCTCTTTGGCTACACCATTTTCCAAACCGTACAAGATGGCGGCTGGTATCAAACCAACGGCTTGTTCCTGCTTGCTCCCAGCGCGTTCTTCATCATCGGTTTCTTGGTATGGGGTCTGCGCACTTGGAAACCTGAACAGGCGGAGAAATAACACATGGAACATTACTTAAGCCTCTTTGTAAAATCCGTCTTTCTGGAAAACATGGCACTGTCTTTCTTCTTGGGGATGTGTACGTTTTTGGCGGTATCCAAAAAAGTATCCACCGCATTCGGTTTGGGCGTTGCCGTCACTTTCGTACTCGGCCTGTCCGTCCCTGCCAACCAACTTGTTTACTCGCTACTGAAAGACGGCGCACTGGTTGAAGGCGTGGATTTGACCTTCCTGAAATTCATCACCTTCATCGGCGTGATTGCCGCTTTGGTGCAGATTTTGGAAATGTTCTTGGACAAATTCGTCCCTGCCCTCTACAACGCATTGGGTATCTACCTGCCTCTGATTACCGTAAACTGCGCGATTTTCGGTGCCGTATCGTTTATGGCGCAACGCGAATACAACTTCGGCGAGTCCGTTGTATACGGTTTCGGCGCAGGCTTGGGCTGGCTTTTGGCTATTGTCGCTTTGGCGGGCATTACCGAAAAAATGAAATATTCGGATGTCCCTAAAGGCCTCAAAGGCTTGGGCATTACCTTTATCGCCGCCGGCCTGATGGCAATGGCGTTTATGTCGTTCTCCGGCATCCAGTTATAAGAAAGGAATCGGCATGGAGATTATTTTAGGTATCGTGATGTTTACCGTCATCGTCTTGGTTTTGGCACTGATGATTCTGTTTGCCAAATCCAAGTTGGTGAGCGAAGGCGACATCACCATCAAAGTCAATAACGAAAAAGAGCTGACGATGCCTGCCGGCGGCAAACTGCTGGGTGCGCTTGCCAGCCAAGGTATTTTCGTTCCTTCCGCCTGTGGCGGCGGCGGCTCATGCGGACAATGCCGCGTTGTCGTGAAAAGCGGCGGCGGCGACATTCTGCCGACCGAGTTGTCCCACATCAGCAAACGCGAAGCGCGCGAAGGCTGCCGTCTGTCTTGTCAGGTCAACGTCAAAACCGACATGGACATCGAAGTACCGGAAGAAGTGTTCGGCGTAAAAAAATGGGAATGTACTGTCATCTCCAATGACAACAAAGCCACGTTCATTAAAGAACTCAAACTTGCCATTCCCGAAGGCGAAGAAGTTCCCTTCCGCGCCGGTGGCTACATCCAAATTGAAGCTCCGCCGCACACCGTTGCCTACAAAGACTTCGATATTCCTAAGGAATACCACGAAGACTGGGACAAATACAATCTGTGGCAATACGTTTCCAAAGTGGACGAGCCGATTTTGCGTGCCTACTCTATGGCTTCATATCCAGAAGAAAAAGGCATCATCATGCTGAACGTGCGTATCGCCACACCGCCTCCACGCGTACCCGATGCGCCTCCGGGACAAATGTCTTCTTACATCTGGTCGCTTAAACCCGGTGATAAAGTAACCATCTCCGGTCCGTTTGGCGAATTCTTTGCCAAAGATACCGATGCCGAAATGGTATTTATCGGCGGCGGTGCAGGTATGGCGCCGATGCGCTCCCACATTTTCGACCAGCTGAAACGTTTGAACTCCAAACGTAAGATTACCTTCTGGTATGGTGCCCGTTCTAAACGCGAGATGTTCTATGTCGAAGACTTCGACCAACTCGCGGCAGAGTACCCGAACTTCACATGGCACGTCGCCCTGTCCGACCCATTACCTGAAGACAACTGGGACGGTTACACAGGATTCATCCACAACGTGGTTTACGAAAACCACCTGAAAAACCACGAAGCACCGGAAGACTGCGAATTCTACATGTGCGGCCCTCCAATCATGAACCAGTCCGTGATCAAAATGCTCAAAGACTTGGGCGTGGAAGACGAAAACATCCTTTTAGACGATTTCGGCGGCTAACCAACAAAAAGGAAGAAACTTCGGTTTCTTCCTTTTTTATTGCCAGGCCGTCTGAAAATCATACTTTCAGACGGCCTGAACCTTTCTTTTACGATACAATAAAGGCTTCAAAAAATAATCCGCAAATCCCTTATGCCGTTTCTTTCTAATTCGTTTTACCGTCCGATAATCGGTTGCACCGTTGCCATCTTTTCCGCATTTACACTCTCTGCCTGCCAACCTGAAAAACAACAACAAACCATCACCCTGCAAGGCGAGACCATGGGCACGACTTATACCGTCAAATACCTTTCAGACGGCCAAGACAAACTCCCCTCCCCTGCCGAAATACAAAAACGTATTGATGACGCGCTTAAAGAAGTCAATCGGCAAATGTCTACCTACCAGACCGACTCCGAAATCAGCCAATTCAACCAGCTGCGCACCGTCAATCAGGCCATGCCCATTTCCCAAGACTTTGCCTATGTAACCGGCGAAGCCTTGCGTTTAAACAAACTGACGCACGGCGCACTGGACGTAACCGTCGGCCCTTTGGTCAACCTTTGGGGATTCGGCCCGCAAAAAGAAATCACGCACGAACCGACTGCACAAGAAATCCAACATGCTTCAGAAATGGTCGGTACGGACAAACTCAAACTTTCCCAAGATGGCCAGCATCCCACACTTGCCAAAACCCATCCCGAAGTTTATTTAGACCTATCCTCCATCGCCAAAGGCTTTGGTGTAGATAAAACCGCCGCCGAACTTGAAAAACTCAATATCGGCAATTATTTGGTTGAAATCGGCGGCGAGTTGCATGGCAAAGGCCGCAATGCGCAAGGCAATCCTTGGCGTATCGGCATCGAGCAACCCAATATCGTTCAAGGCGGCGCAACCCAAATCACCATTCCATTGGATAATAAATCACTGGCCACATCCGGCGACTACCGCATTTTCCATGTCGATAAGTCAGGCCGTCGCCTTTCCCATATCATCAACCCTAAAACCAAACAACCCATCAGCCACAACCTCGCCTCCATCAGCGTAGTAGCAGAAAACGCCACACTTGCAGACGGCCTTTCCACCGGATTGTTCGTCCTCGGAGAAACCGAAGCGCTTAAACTTGCCGAGCAAGAAAATCTCGCCGTTTTCCTTATCATCCGAACCCCGCAAGGCGGCTACCATACTAAAATGTCCAGCGCATTCAAAAAATTATTAAACTAACCTTCAGGAATACACACATGAAAACCCTCCTTCTGACTTTCGGCATCTTTATCATTGTCATCCTCGGCATGGCAGTCGGCTATATTTTCTCCAAACGCACCATCAAAGGCAGCTGCGGCGGCATTTCCTCTCTCGGCATGAAGAAAATGTGCGATTGCGACACGCCATGCGATACTTTGCAAAAAGAGCTGGATAAAAAACAACATTCCGACAATCAAAGCATCAAGGTCGATCATTAAGTCTTTGTTGAATGTTTATTCATAACTCAAGGCTGTTTATCCCCCATCAGGCCGTCTGAAAAACAAAAGAGCGTGATTCCAATGGATACACGCTCTTTTGTTTTGCCTCTTCCAAAGCAATCCAAAAATATCTTGCATACACATTTGAAACAAGCCCTCCAAAACCAATCATGAAACAAAAAGAAAAGCTCCTGCAAAACAGGAGCTTTTTCTTGGAAGAAACCGGATTATTTCAATTTAGTTTCTTTGTAAATAACGTGTTTACGGGCTACTGGGTCAAATTTTTTGATTTCCAGTTTGCCAGGCATAGTACGTTTGTTTTTAGTAGTTGTGTAGAAGTGACCAGTACCAGCGCTGGACTCCAGTTTGATTTTATCGCGCATTGCAGTAATCCTTAATTAATGGTGTTTAAATTAAGCTTCGCCGCGAGCACGCAAATCAGCCAATACGACATCAATGCCTACTTTATCGATGGTGCGCAATGCAGCGTTAGAAACGCGCAGGCGAACCCAGCGGTTTTCACTTTCTACCCAGAAACGACGTGATTGCAAGTTAGGCAAAAAACGACGTTTGGTTTTGTTGTTGGCGTGTGATACGTTATTGCCAGACATCGGGCGCTTACCGGTCACTTTGCAAACTCGTGCCATGGTTAGTCTCCAAACTTCTAAAATAGTAAAACGCGATTTATACCACGAAATCCGCCTTCAGTTCAAGTCGTTTACTGAAAAAACGGGATTTGTGGAAATAAACCTTCTCAATATGTTGCATCTGCGAAACGGTATCTCGCAAAGCCTTAACTTTTCAATTATAACGGATTTCTTCAAAAAAATCATCTGTCGTTTGCGCGGTCGGCGAAATAAACAGGCCGTCTGAACATTTCAGACGGCCTGTTTGTCATCATGCTTTTTTCTTCAACGCCGCATTCAAAATGCAGCCGAGTATAAAACAGGCTAAAGAAGGAACAACCCACCCTAAACCGATATTGTAAAACGGCAATGCGCGCTCGATGGCGGCAGCGGTGTCGGCATCCAATCCAAACGCGGCCTTATAGGCATCGAGCAAACCGACCATAAGGGCCGCCATCATGGTGCAAAAATAGACAATACGGCCGCCGCCAAACAGTTTATCCGTCAAAGCTAGCAGAATGATGACGATAGTCAGCGGATACAACAGCATCAGCATTGGGATGGAAAAATGCAAAATCGCTGAAAGGCCTTTATTGGCCAACAGGATAGACACCACCGTATTCAGTATTACAAAGACTTTATAAGAAATACCCGGGCAAAGACGGTTGAAATATTCGGCGCATGAAGTAATCAAGCCAACCGCCGTACTCAGACAAGCCAGCAGCACCATGACGCCAAGCAACACAATACCGGCCGTACCGAAATAGTGCTGTGCGGTTTTAGACAAAACCGACGCGCCGTTTTCCTGCAAGCCGATACCGGCCACGCCTGTCGCGCCCATATAACCGATAAACAGGTAAACCACTGCCAGGCAGGAAGCCGCCAACACACCGGAAATCGTCGTGGTCTTCAGCAAATCCGCGCGGTTGTCCACGCTCATGGCGCGAACGGCATCGATGACGATAATGGCAAACACCAGCGAAGCCAGCGCGTCCATGGTGCCGTAGCCTTCCAAGATGCCTTTGACCAACGGATGCGCGGCAAAATCGCCTTGTGCCGCCTGTGGCACGCCCATCGGGTTAATAGCGGCATAGCCGACCAATATTGCAATTGCCAGTAACAAAACGGGCGTAAGGATTTTACCGATACGGTCAACCAGCTTACCCGGAGAAATCGATAGCCAATAAGTCATGCCGAAAAACACCAGGCTGAATACGGCCAATGCGATGCTTTTCCAAGATTCATCAATGAAAGGAGAGATGGCGGTTTCAAAAGATACCGTTGCCGTACGCGGCATGGCAAATAGAGGGCCGATTGCCAGATAAAGCGCGGCGGCAAAAGTCACGCCGTACCAAGGCGCAACACGGGAAGCCAGCGCTTCCACATCGCGCGAGCCGGAATAGCCGACGGCAATCACGCCCAGCAGTGGCAACCCCGCCCCGGTCAACAAAAAGCCGAACATTGCCGAAAGCCAGTTTTCGCCTGCCTGCTGCCCCAAATAAGCCGGGTAAATTAAGTTACCCGCGCCGAAAAACAGCGCAAACAGCATCAAACCCACCGCCCATAAAGAGGCCTTGCTGCGACTTGTCGTCGAATTCATCTTAAATTCTCTTTTTCCAAATACCCGTTATCAGCTTCATCGGTTTCATCGATTTCAAGGCCGTCTGAAAGCATTTCGGCTTCGTTTGTTTCCAAACCGTCTTTCAGGCTGATTTCGATTTCGCCATAATTTTCAGGCTGTACGATACGCACCAAGCCTTCTTTGGCCAATTCCAGCAATGCAATAAAATTGACCACCACATATGTCGCGCCCTGCTCCGGCTTAAACAAATCACTAAACTTGCTGATACCGCTTTCGTTCAAACGACGCAAAATCGCCGTCATCTGCGCGCGCACGGAAATGGTTTCCCGCACCACTTCATGACTGCGCGTATGCTTGGCACGCGACAAAATACCCAACCAAGCCTGCGTCAAATCGGCAACGTACACTTCCGGCAACTTCGCTTCGACCGCAATTTCCAGCGGCAAATACGCCCAAGCAAAATCACGTCCGGCGCGCGGCAATGCGTCCAAGCCCTGAGCCGCCAGCTTCATCTGTTCGTAAGCCAACAGACGGCGCACCAACTCGGCACGCGGATCCGCCTCTTCATCCTCAACTTCTTCGGGACGCGGCAACAGCAGGCGCGATTTAATTTCAATCAACATCGCCGCCATCAGCAGGTATTCTGCCGCCAAATCAAACTGATATGCTTCCATTTGAGCAATATAGTGCAGATACTGCTCGGTAATCTTCACCATCGGAATATCAAGGACATCGATATTCTGCTTGCGGATAAGGTACAGCAGCAAATCCAACGGCCCTTGGAAGCTGCTCAATACCACCTTCAACGCATCAGGCGGAATAAACAAATCCTGCGGCACATCGGTAACAGGCTGACCGAACACCCACGCAACGGTATGTTCAGACGGCGTTGCGGCAGTGGAAGAAATAAGGTGTTCTGAAGGCATGGTTAAAGGGTCTTTTTCTTTTTAAGTTTAGTAAGAAGTTTCATCAACAAAAGGCCGTCTGAAACGAGGACAACCCGTTTTTAATATAAAATCAGCGGTTTTTACGATTGATTTGCAAAGAAACAATGGCGACGGCAAAGGTCTGCGCCAAGGCCATACCCAACAGCGGCAGGCCGGCGAAAACCGTACCCGTCAGTACCGAACTGATATCTCGGGACAACACAAAACCATCCCTCGCAAGCATCGCCACTATCAAAGCCAACAGCAGCAAACTTTCGCAGCCGACCAAAAGCCAAATCATTTTAACCGAACGGCGTTTGCGCCATTTCATGATCCCGGCGTGCAACAGGCTGAATATCATGACGGACAGAAACGGATAAAGAAAAGCGGTGAATGGACGGGTATAACCGCTTTGCACACACAAATAATCGCCGGGCAACGTATTGCATTCCATCACATCGAGAAACATCGGATCGACGGCATACATCAACACACCGAACCATACCGCATAAATCAGGCTGGCGATAAAGTAGGCTTTAAAAAATCGGCTCTTACCCATTCCCTACCCCTCACTTCCGCCCCGCGATATGCTCCACCGCCGCCTGCGCACAATACAGCCCAAACGAAGCCGTCACCAGCATACTCGCGCCGTAGCCCGCGCAGGACAAACCTTGCGGCGCGGCATCGGCCGAACACACTTCGCCGGATTGCGGCGGCGTAATATTCTCTGTTGAATAAACGCAAGGCACGCGCATTTTTTCTTTGGTATCGCGGCTGAAGCCGTAGCGTTTGCGCAAGGTATAGCGCAAATTGGAAAGCAGCGGATCGTGGGTAACGCGGCTCAAATCGGCGGTTTGGATCAAAGCCGGATTTTTCTGTCCGCCCGCGCCGCCACTGATGATAAACGGTTGTTTATGTTGCACGAAATATGCCGCCATCGCCGCTTTGACACGGATTTGGTCGATGGCGTCGATGACGAAGTCAAAAGGCCGTCTGAAAAGCTCGTCCAGATTGTCTTCGGTCACAAAATCTTCAATTTCCGTCACTTCGCATTGCGGATTGATTTGAGCAATGCGTTCGCGCAAAGCGGTAACTTTTGCCTTACCGAAATCATCGGTCAAGGCGTGCAACTGGCGGTTGACATTGGATTCGGCAACATTGTCCAAATCAATCAGCGTTAAACGACCGATGCCGCTCCTCGCCAATGCCTCCACCGCCCACGAGCCGACGCCGCCGACGCCGACCACGCACACATGCGCGCGCGAAAAGCGCACCAGCGCTTCGTCTCCGTAAAGTCTGGCAATGCCGCCAAAGCGGCGCGAAGAAAGAAAAGCGGCGTCCTGCATAAGTAACCTTGTGATATATCAATAAATTAATGAAAAACGCGACAGGCGATTCGGACAGACATTATACTTGAAAGCAGATGGGCTGTTGTACCTGCCCGAAAGAGTTTATAATCGTTTCACATTCAGACAAGTTCTGATTTCATATTAAACGAAAGTGCCGCTACTCGGCGCAAAAGGAGAATGAATATGTACAAACATCTGGTTGTAGCCGTTGACGGTAGCGAGACCTCCCTCAATGCATTGAAACACGCCGCCGAACTGGCAAGCCTCAACAAAGCCCAACTGACTTTGGTTCACGTTGCCAACCCTGCCGAATACATGGCTTTGGCGCCTGAATTCCTGCAACACGAAAGCTACGAAGCCGCCGCCGTTGCCCAAGGTAACGAAGTTTTGGATTTCGCAGAAAAAACAGCGCGTGAAAACGGCGTTGAAAACATCGTGAAACACCTGTTGGTCGCCAACAAAGGCGCGCGCGAAATGGCTCAAGACTTGGTTGACTACGCCGACGAAAATGGCGCCGACCTACTGGTACTCGGCACACACGGCCGCACCGGCCTGATGCACCTGCTGATGGGCAGCTTCGCCGAAACCGTTATGCGCCAAAGCCACCTGCCTCTGCTGATTATCCGCAGCAAAGCCGAAGAAGCATAATCAAGCATTGATTTAAAATAGCGAAAGGCCGTCTGAATATTTTTCAGACGGCCTTTTTTCACATGACAGCTTTAACTTTTATTTCGCCATTTCTTTGAACACTTCGTGTGCCGCAACAATGGTTTCGTCAATCAGCTCAGGCGTATGCGCGGCGGAAACAAAGCCGGCTTCATAAGCGGACGGGCCGAAGGCAACATTGCGGTCGAGCATACCGTGGAAGAAATATTTGAAACCTTCAATATTGGAACGCGCCATATCAGCGTAGTTTTGCGGTGCATGGTTGGCAAAATACAGACCGAACATGCCGCCCACGCTGTCGGCCGTAAATTCAACGCCGTGCGCTTTGGCCGCATCGGCCATACCGTTGGCAAGGCGTTGAGTCAGGGCAGTCAGGTTTTCATAGAAGCCTTCGCGCTGAATGATTTCCAACGTTTTCAAACCAGCTGCAACCGCAATCGGATTGCCGGACAATGTACCTGCCTGATACACACCGCCTAAGGGGGAAATGCATTCCATAATGTCTTTACGGCCGCCGAACGCCGCCAAAGGCATGCCGCCGCCGATTACTTTGCCCATGGTGGTCAAATCGGGTTTGATGCCGTGCAAAGATTGCGCGCCGCCCAGCGCCACGCGGAAGCCGGTCATCACTTCGTCGTAAATCAATACGGCACCGTGTTTTTCAGTCAATTCGCGCAAGGCTTTGACAAAGGCTTCAGACGGCCTAACCAGATTCATATTGCCGACAAAAGGCTCCAAAATCACACAGGCAATGTCATTGCCGCTTTGAGCAAAGGCTTCTTCCAGTTGGGCGATATTGTTGTATTCGAGTACCAAAGTGTGTTTGGTAAAATCGGCAGGCACACCGGCGGAAGAAGGATTGCCAAACGTCAGCAGACCGCTGCCTGCTTTCACCAACAGGCTGTCGGAATGACCGTGGTAGCAGCCTTCAAACTTGATGATTTTGTCACGGCCGGTAAAACCGCGTGCCAGACGGATGGCGGTCATCGTTGCTTCCGTGCCGGAGCTGACAAGGCGCAGCTGCTCGACCGACGGCATGATTTTGGCGATTTCTTCGGCAATGACAATTTCGCCTTCAGTCGGCGCACCAAACGACAAACCGCCCAATGCCGCCTCGCGCACAGCTTCAATGACTTCAGGATGGGCATGGCCGACAATCGCAGGGCCCCAAGAGCCGACATAGTCGGTATAACGCGTGCCGTTTTCGTCCCAAACATACGCACCTTCTGCCTTTTTGATAAAACGCGGTACGCCGCCGACGCTGCCGAATGCGCGCACAGGAGAGTTTACGCCGCCGGGAATAATGGCTTTGGCGCGGTTGAACAAGCTTTCATTACGGTTCATGGTCAATTCTTTCGTAAGAGGTCGTCTGAAAATCAAATTGATGCCATTTTAACACTAAATCCTTTTCAGACGGCCCAAGCTTCAAAATAAGAATCGGGCGCAAAATCAAAATTATTCTTTAAAA
The DNA here is from genome assembly GCF_051963335.1 of Neisseria sp. P0004.S004. NCBI lineage: Bacteria > Pseudomonadati > Pseudomonadota > Betaproteobacteria > Neisseriales > Neisseriaceae > Neisseria > Neisseria sp. P0004.S004. The sequence continues at coordinate 198,619 of NZ_JBQCUK010000002.1, read as the reverse complement.
ACAAACACTCTATCCACATTTTTCCTGCTTGTGCTATAATCCGCGACCTATTGAAACAATAAAAGAAAAGCATCATGTTACGCGGATTCATACTCAGCCTCGCCCTTTTGGCGTCCTCCCTCGTCCATGCACAACGCAGCCTGCCCGACGATATGGACGTGGCCGTTTTAAAAACTGTCGATCTGCCTTATCTGAAAGTCAGCAAAGGCGGTTTTTCTTGGACGCGCCTACTGACCTTGGGCATTGTGGACGGCAATGCGGCCAAACTGCAAATCACCCGCTTCACCAAAATCCACGATGAAAACGACCGTTTCATTCCTATGGGCCGCCTGCTGAATCAAACCGGCAAAGCCGTCGCGTTCAAATACAACGAAGAGAGCCGCCTCGTCCGCGAAATCTGGATTCTGACCGACGCCGAGGCCGACAGGTTTGCCGCACACGCCAAAGTGCAAAAACAGGCGGAAGAATAACTTTCAGACGGCCCGGGTATTCACAGGCCGTCTGAACCCTTTTACAACAAGCAAATCAATCAAAACAAACCATGAAAAAAGTATTTATCCGCACCTTCGGGTGCCAAATGAACGAGTACGACAGCGAAAAAATGCTGTCCGTCCTCGCCGAAGAACACGGCGGCATCGAGCAGGTTACCCAACCTGACGACGCCGACATCATCTTGTTCAACACCTGCTCCGTGCGTGAAAAAGCGCAAGAGAAAGTCTTCTCCGACTTAGGCCGTGTACGCCCACTCAAAGAGAAAAACCCAAACGTAATCATCGGCGTTGCCGGCTGCGTTGCCTCGCAAGAAGGCGAAAACATCGTCAAACGCGCTCCGTATGTGGACGTGGTTTTCGGCCCGCAAACGCTGCACCGTCTGCCTAAACTCATCGTCGATAAAGAAACTACCGGCCTGTCTCAAATCGACATTTCCTTCCCCGAAATCGAGAAATTCGACCACCTGCCGCCTGCGCGCGTAGAAGGCGGCTCGGCATTCATTTCCATTATGGAAGGCTGTTCCAAATACTGCTCTTACTGCGTCGTCCCTTACACCCGCGGCGAAGAATTCTCCCGCCCGCTCAACGACGTATTGACCGAGATTGCCGGTTTGGCACAACAAGGCGTTAAAGAAATCAACCTCTTAGGTCAGAACGTCAATGCCTATCGCGGCGAAATGGAAAATGGCGAAATCTGCGACTTTGCCACTTTGTTGCGCATCGTCCACGAAATCCCCGGTATCGAACGCCTGCGCTTTACCACCAGCCATCCGCGCGAATTTACCGACGCGATTATCGAGTGCTACCGCGACCTGCCCAAGCTGGTTTCCCACCTGCACCTGCCGATTCAAAGCGGTTCCGACCGCGTATTGAGCGCGATGAAACGCGGTTACACCGCCTTGGAATACAAATCCATCATCCGCAAGCTACGTGCCATCCGTCCTGATTTGTGCCTCAGCTCCGACTTTATCGTCGGCTTCCCGGGCGAGACCGAGCGCGAGTTCGAGCAAACCTTGAAACTGGTCAAAGACATCGCCTTTGACTTGAGCTTCGTCTTTATTTACAGTCCGCGCCCCGGTACGCCTGCCGCCAACCTACACGACGATACGCCGCACGAAGAAAAAGTACGCCGCCTCGAAGCTTTGAACGAAGTCATCGAAGCCGAAACCGCGCGCATCAACCAAACCATGGTAGGCACGGTTCAACGCTGCTTGGTCGAAGGCATCTCCAAAAAAGACCCCGACCAACTGCAAGCCCGTACCGCCAACAACCGCGTGGTCAACTTTACCGGCACACCCGACATGATCAACCAAATGATCGATTTGGAAATCACCGAAGCCTACACCTTCTCCCTGAAAGGCAAACCGGTATAAGCACACGCAAACAAAGGCCGTCTGAAACTGTTCAGACGGCCTTTATCTTGGTTCGGCACGGCATTATCTGATTCATGTATTTTTATTACCCGAACAAAAGGCTTTTCAGTATAATACCGCCCGAAAATTCCCTTATCTGTTGAGAAGTTAAGGCCAAAAACCAAACTTTTTGCAGACCAATCCGACGATGCCGTCCCGCAGGCGGCTTTCCCAAAAGGAATATTTTTAAATGAGTTCTTCAAATCAAAGCGTTTTGGAACGATTGTTCAACCTGAGTGCCAATCAGACCAACGTCCGCACTGAAATCATGGCCGGTTTGACCACCTTCCTCGCCATGTGCTACATCATCATCGTCAACCCCCTGATTTTGGGCGAAACCGGCATGGATATGGGCGCAGTATTTGTGGCCACCTGTATCGCCTCCGCCATCGGCTGTTTCGTGATGGGCTTTGTCGGCAACTACCCGATCGCCCTCGCGCCGGGCATGGGTTTGAACGCCTACTTTACCTTTGCCGTCGTCAAAGGCATGGGCGTGGACTGGCGTGTGGCTTTGGGTGCCGTTTTCATTTCCGGCATCATTTTCATCCTGTTCAGCTTCTTTAAAGTGCGTGAAATGCTGGTCAACGCCCTGCCTATGGGCTTGAAAATGTCGATTGCCGCAGGTATCGGCCTCTTCTTGGCATTGATTGCGCTCAAAGGCGCGGGCGTGATTGTGGCCAATCCTGCCACATTGGTCGGCTTGGGCGACATCCACCAACCTACCGCCCTGCTGGCGATGGCAGGCTTTGTCATGGTGGTTGCACTCGGCCACTTCCGCGTCAAAGGCTCCATCATCATTACCATTCTGATGCTGACCGCCATCTCCACCGTCTTGGGCTTGAGCGAGTTCAAAGGCGTGGTCGGCGAAGTCCCAAGCATTGCGCCGACTTTCATGCAGATGGACTTCAAAGGCTTGTTTACCGTCAGCATGGTCAGCGTGATTTTTGTATTCTTCCTGGTTGACCTGTTTGACTCTACCGGCACCTTGGTCGGCGTTTCCCACCGCGCAGGCCTGTTGCAAGACGGCAAACTGCCGCGTTTGAAACGCGCCCTGCTTGCCGACTCAACCGCCATCGTCGCCGGCGCCGCCTTGGGTACGTCTTCTACCACCCCTTACGTTGAAAGCGCGGCAGGTGTTTCTGCCGGCGGCCGCACCGGCCTGACTGCCGTTACCGTCGGCGTCCTGATGCTGGCCTGTCTGATTTTCTCGCCGCTGGTTCAAAGCATTCCTGCATTCGCTACCGCTCCCGCCCTGCTCTATGTTGGCGCGCAAATGTTGCGCAGCGCGCGCGAAATCGATTGGGACGACATGACCGAAGCCGCACCGGCATTCCTGACCATCGTCTTCATGCCGTTTACCTACTCGATTGCCGACGGTATTGCGTTCGGCTTTATCAGCTACGCACTCATCAAACTCTTGTGCAACCGCACCCAAGACGTACCGCCTATGGTATGGATTGTCGCCGTATTGTGGGCATTGAAATTCTGGTTCTTGGGTTAAACCACCCCAAAAAAACAGGCCGTCTGAAAAGTTTTCAGACGGCCTGTTTTATTTTGCCCAGCGTTTAAAGCTGTCGGCAAAGATTATTTTTTCACTTTTTTAGCGGCTGGTTTAGCGGCAGCTTTCGCGCCTTTGTCCAATACGCAGAAACGGGTAGCGATTTGGTCAACCACTTCTTGTTTGCCGTTTACTTCGGTAGTACCGCGGATAGTCAGCATGTTGCCGTCAACTTTGTCCACGTTGGCTGCAGTAGCTGCTTCAGCAATCCAAGCAACGTTGCCGCCCCAGAATGCGTTTACATCTTTGCTGCTGTCAGTGATACGGAACAGGTTTTCAGTGACTTGGCCTTTGTATTTTACTTGGGCGGCAACAACTTCGTTGCCTTTGAAGCCGTACATGACGCTCAGAGGCTCTTTGCCGTCTTTACCGCATTTGTAGTGAACTTCTTTAGTACCGTCGATAGAGTCTACTTTCAAAGTATTAGGTACTGGAGCTTGAGCTTGTTGAGCCTGAGCTTGAGTTTGTTGTTGCGCAGTAGGCGCAGCTTTGGCTTCAGGTTTGGCTTTAGAACCGCTGCTACATGCAGTCAGGGCAACAGCCGCCAAAACGGCAGGAACGATTAATTTAACATTCATATTCATAATTGACTCCCAAATGGTTTCAATAAAAAACCGGCAAACGCCGGCTGACATTTACACATTAACAGAGATATTCCGTCTTGTCTTTATTTCAGACGGCATTTTTTAAGAAAAGTTCAAATAAATATTTTTATTTTCTAAAATCAAGAAATTATGAATATGAAATCATGTAAATTCAGGTTTGGGAATTTTTAAGATGAATACTCTTGTCAATAAATCGGGTTTTGACAATAGTAAAATAAGATTGAAAAACGCATAGAAATGACAAAAAGTCTGGGCAATTGATTTTACACACTTCTGTCTCTTGAGTTGCTAAGCGTTTCAGACGGCCCTAGAACACAAACAGTAAATGCAATAAAAAAACGCAATCTGAAACAGATTGCGTTTTTTTGAAAACTGGCACGCCCACGGGGAATCGAACCCCGGTTACCGCCGTGAAAGGGCGATGTCCTAACCGCTAGACGATGGGCGCGGATAAATCTTGTGGCGCACCCGGAGCGATTCGAACGCCCGACCCTCTGGTTCGTAGCCAGATACTCTATCCAACTGAGCTACGGGTGCATCCTCATCACTTCGCTAGTGCGTTGTGAATCAAGAAGACCGAATAATATAGGCTTTACTGAAACCTGTCTACCCTTTTCACGGATATTTTTTATATTTTTATTTAACTATTTGAAATTAAACAATATAAAATTAACGTAAAATCCCTACTCCTGACAAATCCTGCGCCATTTTGGCGGCGGAGTTATCGGTCATGCCACCAACAAAATCCAAAATCTTCATATAGGCCTGATACAGACTGTCTTCAGGAAGAATCGGATTGTGCTTTTTCAATAATTCCAATGCCAGAGACTGACGCGTTGCCAACTGTTTTTCAGCAATCAGGGCATAAGCGGCAGGGACAAGCAAATCCAAGATGGAGCCTAAGCATGGGAACGTGGCGATTTCGGTCAAGAGTTTGGTGTGATGACGAAAAATCCGTGTTTGCGCCAATTCTTTCGCTTTTGCCAAAGTGTTTTGCACTTGCGGGCTGCACAGAGCAAGCAAGTCTTTGCCTTTGAATGTTCCATCCAGTAAATCGGACTGATGCAGCATAAAGGTTTGCGCGACATCATCAATCGCCTTGCCGATCGCAATGCCGCGCAACATGGCGCAACGCTGACGGCTGGAGCTGGCGTGCCACGCGCTTTCGGCAAAGGTCAGTTCGGACAAAATACTTTCTACTTCCGTATCCGTGAGCAAATCCAATTCGACGGCATCTTCCAAGTCCAGCAAGGCATAGCAAATATCGTCGGCGGCCTCCATCAAATAAGACAAAGGATGGCGCGCCCAGCTGTCTGCTCCTGCGGAAACCAGCCCCAATTCGTCGGCAACTTGACGGATAAACGGCAACTCGGTTTGATAAATATTGAATTTTTTTCTGCCGTTCGGATGTTGCGTTGTCCACGGATACTTCAACAATGCGCCGATGGCTGCCGCAGTCAGGCGCATTCCGCCAGCCTCGGGATACATTTCAAGGCTGGCGACGATACGCAGGCTATGCGCATTGCCTTCATAGGTTTGAATATCGTTGCGTTCCGCTTCGTTTAATGTGTTCAGATAAATTTGATGTTCAGGCCGTCTGAACCAATCACGCAAAGCATCTTCGCCGGTATGGCCAAACGGCGGATTGCCCAAATCATGCGCCAAACAGGCAACCTGCACCACGGCACCAATATCGCTGGGCGTATTGCCCTGCGGCAAAAAACCGCCGTTGTGCAACATCACGCCCACGCGGTTGCCCAAGCTCCTGCCCACGCTGGCAACTTCAACGCTGTGCGTCAGGCGGTTGTGCGTCAAATCGTGTTGCGCCAGCGGATGCACTTGCGTTTTTCGGCCAAGGCGGCGGAAGGCTCCGGAAAAAACGACCCGGTCGTAGTCGATGTGAAAATCCGTACGCAAGGCATCGGCACCTTCCTGAGTCGAAGGGGTAACGGTCGGCACGATTTCGCCGTTTTGGGGACGGAAGCGTTGGGTGGACAATAAGTTTTGCCAATTCATTCGGGTATTCATAAGCGTTTCCTAAAATGAAGCAAAGGCCGTCTGAAACATATTCAGACGGCCTTATGCTTATTTACCGCGCATCAATTCAAAGAAATCGTCATTGTTTTTGGAGTCTTTGAGTTTGCCCACCAAAAACTCGGTCGCTTCGATTTCGTCCATCGGATGGAGGAATTTACGCAAGAGCCACATGCGCTGCAACTGATCGTTCGGCACCAGCAATTCTTCGCGGCGCGTACCGGATTTATTGATGCTGATGGCCGGGAACAGGCGTTTTTCTGCCATGCGGCGGTCAAGGTGCAATTCCATATTGCCCGTACCTTTGAACTCTTCGTAAATCACGTCGTCCATGCGGCTGCCGGTTTCAACAAGCGCTGTCGCAATAATGGTAAGCGAACCGCCTTCTTCAACATTACGCGCGGCACCGAAGAAGCGTTTCGGACGGTGCAAAGCGTTGGCATCGACACCGCCGGTCAGAATTTTGCCCGAAGTCGGCACAACGGTATTGTAGGCACGAGCCAAACGGGTAATCGAATCCAGTAGGATAACCACGTCTTTTTTGTGTTCGACCATACGTTTGGCTTTTTCAATCACCATCTCGGCCACTTGTACATGGCGTTGCGCAGGTTCGTCAAACGTAGAGGAAACGACTTCGCCGCGTACAGAACGGCTCATTTCGGTTACTTCTTCCGGACGCTCGTCAATCAACAGGACAATCAGCTCGACATCGGGATAATTGGCGGTAATGGCGTGGGCAATGTTTTGCAACATTACGGTTTTACCGGTTTTAGGCGGCGCCACCAACAATGCACGTTGGCCTTTACCGATCGGGGAAACCAAGTCGATGGCGCGGCCGGTCAGATTCTCTTCGGCTTTGATGTCGCGCTCGAGTTTGAATTGTTCGGTTGGGAATAAAGGCGTGAGGTTTTCAAAAAGAATTTTGTGTTTGCAGACTTCGGGCGGATCGCCGTTGATGGTGTCGAGGCGGACAAGCGCGAAATAGCGCTCGTTGTCTTTCGGCACACGCACGCTGCCTTCGATGGTGTCGCCGGTGTGCAGATTGAAGCGGCGGATTTGCGTGGGAGAAACATAAATATCGTCAGGACCGGCAAGATAAGAAGTATCTGCGCTGCGCAGGAAACCGAAGCCGTCAGGCAGGATTTCCAGTGTACCCGAACAGGTAAAGCTGACATTCTGCTTCATCATCTGGCGGACGATGGCAAAAACGAGGTCTTGTTTGCGGAAACGGTTGGCGTTTTCAATGCCATGTTCTTCTGCCATTTCCAAGAGTTTGGAAATGTGGAGGGTTTGGAGTTCTGAAACGTGCATAGTATTGATATATTTTGGATGGTATCAGAGAGATGGCACACAGGCCGTCTGAAAGTATGAAATCGTGCCGCAGGATACGGTAGATTTTTGAGAAAGTTGAATTTTAGGCAGTTGGAGGCAGGGTGTCAAATTTTTAAATCGAACACTGAGCCGAGACCATAATCTTACCCTACAATAAGATTATGGCCGGCAACAGCTTGGCAATCGCAACCCTATCGCCAAAAATCCGAGTATTTACCCAACTTCAGACGGCCTTTTGTCCGTACCGCATCAGCGTCATGCCGCCGACCGCCGCCGCGCAGCCCGCAACCAGCGAAATATGCAACGGTTCGCCCAAAACCCACGCCGAAGACAGCACACCGAAAATCGGCACAAGCGTAATATACGCCGCCGCGCTGCCTGCACCCAAAGTCTTTACGCCTTCGAAATACCACGCATAGGCCAATACCGTCGCACCGATAACCAGCCATGCCAAGGCCGTCCAACCGCGCCCATCCATTGCCGCTATCGCCTCAAACGGCATTCCGTCCGTCCACAACGCCACCACCGACAACATCAACGCACCAATGAACGACGTTGCCGTCGTTACCGTCAGCGCATCTATCCCGCGCAAAACCGCGCGACCGATTAAGGTATAAGCCGCCCAACAGACCACGCATCCGAAAATCAGCCACTCCCCCGCCTTGATGCCGCCCGACAATACCGTCAACGGCTGCCCTTGCGTTACCACCATAATGGCACCGCCGACCGCCAGCAGCATACCCGCCAAAATCTTCGCATTTAAACGCTCGCCGAAAAACCAAGTTGCCAACAGCAGCGTCAACACGGGATTCACCGCCACAACCACCGCCGCCTTGCCTGCCGGCATAGTCTGCAAACCCAGCATAAAAAACACCGCATAGCCGCACACGCCGACGGAAGCGGCTGCCGTCAGACCCAGCCATTGCCGCACCGACAAAGCCGCCAAAGTCGTGAATCTGCTGCGCGCAAACAACCAGCCCAGCAACAAAACCGAAGCCAAAACAAACCGAACCGCCCCGCCCGTCAGCGGCGGCAGCGACTGCCCCAACATCCGCCCCATCGGCCAGGACGCGCCCCACAACACCGCCATTCCCAGCAGTTTCAAATGTACAGAATAACGTTCCATCTCATCCCTTTTATCGGCAAAGGCCGTCTGAAAACCCGATTTCACGTTTTCAGACGGCCTTCAATATAGCGACTGCAAACAGATTACTTAGGCTGCCAAGAATCTTTCAGCGTTACCGTGCGGTTAAACACCGGCGTATCTTTGCTGTGGTCTTTGCGGTCGGTGACGAAATAGCCGATACGCTCGAACTGCCAACGGCTCTCCGCCGGCAAATCTTTTGCGACAGGTTCGGCGTAGGCGGTGATTTCCTTGATGGATTCAGGGTTGAGGAAATCGGTAAACGGCAGGTAGTTGCCGTCTTCGCCGCGCACGGCATCGGGACGCTCGACGGTAAAGAGGCGGTCGTACAGGCGGACTTTGATTTCTGCTGCGTGTTCGGCGGAAACCCAGTGAATCACGCCTTTGACTTTGCGGCCTTCGGGATTTTTGCCCAAGGTATCGTGGTCGATGCTGCATTTGAGTTCAACCACATTGCCTGCCTCGTCTTTTACTACTTCATCGCACTTGATGACATAACCGTGGCGCAAACGCACTTCGCCGCCGGGAATCAGGCGTTTGAAGCCTTTAGGCGGATTTTCGGCAAAGTCATCGGCTTCGATATAGATGGTTTGTGAAACAGGTACTTCGCGATCGCCCATTTCTTCGTGGTTCGGATGGAACGCGGCACGGCGGCTTTGGGTTTTACCGGCTTCAAAGTTGGTCAGGGTAACTTTGAGCGGATTCAAAACCGCCATCAGGCGCGGGGCGGAGTTTTCCAGCTCTTCGCGAATCGCGCCTTCCAACACGCTCATATCGACCACGTTTTCAGATTTGGAAATACCGGCGCGTTTGGCAAACAGGCGCAGACCTTCGGGCGTGTAGCCGCGGCGGCGCATACCGGAAATCGTTGGCATACGCGGGTCATCCCAGCCGAAAACATGGCCGTCTGAAACCAGTTGGTTCAGCTTGCGTTTGGACGTGATGGAATACAGAAGCTCCAAACGGGAAAACTCGTATTGGCGCGGACGCGTGGCGTGCGGCGCGGGGATGTTGTCCAGCACCCAGTCGTACAGCGGACGGTGGGCTTCAAACTCGAGTGTACACAAGGAATGCGTGATGCCTTCGATGGCATCGGAAATGCAATGCGTGTAGTCGTACATCGGGTAGATGCACCATTTGTCGCCGGTGTTGTGGTGATGGGCGCGGCGGATGCGGTAGATGACGGGATCGCGCATATTGATGTTGCCTGATGCCATGTCGATTTTCAGGCGCAGGGTTTTGCTGCCGTCGGGGAACTCGCCGTTTTTCATGCGCGTGAACAGGTCGAGGTTTTCTTCGATACTGCGGTCGCGGTAAGGGCTGTTTTTACCCGCCTCGGTCAGCGTACCTCGGTATTCGCGCATTTCTTCGGGCGTCAAATCATCGACATATGCTTTGCCGTCTTTGATTAAGCCGACGGCGTAGTCATACAGCTGGTCGAAATAATTGGAAGCGAAACGCGGCTCGCCCGCCCAATGGAAACCGAGCCACTCGACGTCTTCTTTGATGGCGTTGACGTATTCGTCGTTTTCTTTTTCGGGGTTGGTGTCATCGAAACGCAGGTTGCACAAGCCGTCGTAAATATAAGCCAAACCGAAGTTCAGGCAGATGGATTTGGCGTGGCCGATGTGCAGGTAGCCGTTGGGTTCGGGCGGGAAGCGGGTTTGGATGGCTTCGTGTTTGCCGCTTTTTAAGTCTTCTTCAATGATGGTGCGGATGAAATGGTTGTCCGCGAATTGGTCTTTATTCAACATAATATTTCTTTGATGGAAAGATGATTTTCTGTTTTCAGACGGCCTGGGCATTCAATCAGGCCGTCTGAAAGGAATGGAATGATGGCTCAATTGTACCCGACTTGGCTACTTTGATACAGGGTCGACAACCTGCCACGCCACGCCGCGCTCGTTTAGGGTTTTCTGCATGGCGGCAGATGGTGTGCGGTCGGTAAACAGCTTATCGAATGCGCCGATATCGCCCAGTCTGACCAAGGCATTGCTGTTGAACTTGCTGTGGTCGACGCCGAGATAGCGCACGCGGGCATTGTTCACCATCGCCTGCATGACGCTGACTTCCTTGTAATCGTCATCCAAAAGCGAGCCGTCGTTTTCTATGCCGTGGGTACTCATGATGGCATAGTCGACTTTGAATTGATTGATGAAATCGACAGTCGCCACGCCGGTAATACCGCCATCCAACGGACGGACCACGCCGGAAGCGATGATGACCGTGTAGTCGGTACGCGCCGCAGTGATGGAGGCGGCGTAGATGTTGTTGGTGATAATCCGCAGGTTTTTACGCTGTCTGACCAACTCGGCGGCGACGGCTTCCATGGTGGTGCCGATGCTGATAAAGAGCGAGGCATTGTCGGGAATGGTGGAAGCAATCAGCCGGGCAATGGCGTTTTTTTCCTGCTGCTGATGGTTGCGCCGCTCCTGCCCTGCCGTTACGACTGAAACGTCGCCCAAAGACGCGCCGCCGTGATAGCGTTTGAGCTGTCCGGTTTCGCTCAATTCCTGCACATCGCGGCGTATGGTTTGCGGCGTCACATCCAAATTCGCCGCCAGCTCTTCCACCGTCATAAAGTTATGTTCGCGGACAAGGGTGAGGATATGTTCGTGTCTTTGGATTTTGGGTTTCATGGCGTTTTACTTTGCAGGGATAAACCAATGGCCGTCTGAATATTTCAGACGGCCTTTTTATTGTCAAACCGATTACATTTCGAGTTTCTGTTCCAAGCGTTCGATGCACGCGCTCAAGTGGCGGCGCATGACTTTGGTCACACGGTTGCGCTTGCCGGCCACCAATAAATCGAGGATTTCGCGGTGTTCATGGTGCGAATTGGAATTGATGGTGCGCTTTTCTTTGCGAAGCGGATCGGAAACGGCCACAATCAGTGAAGAACGCGCGCACAAGGTATTCATGATTTCAAACAGGACGTCGTTGTCCAGCAGCCGCGCCAATTCGACATGGAAGGCATTGGACAGGCGGTTCCAACCCACGCGGTCGCCGCTTTCGGAGGCTGCGGCCTCTTGCTCAATCATGGCGTAAAGCGGTTGCAGGCGCGTTTCCAAATCAGGCATATCGATGAGGACGCTCAAAATCATGCTTTCCATTTCGATACGCGTGTTGAACACGTCTTTCATTTCTTTCAAGTCCGGCACATGGACAAATGCGCCGCGGTTGGGCTGCAAATCGACGATTTTATCGTGCGCCAAAAGCGATAATGCGCCACGCACGGTATTGCGCGAGCAAACCATTTGCCGGCACAGCTCGGACTCGGTCAATTTTTTGCCCGGCAGCAGCAGATGGTCGGTAATCCCGTCCAAAATCAATGCGTACACGCGGAAGAGTTCGGAATCGTGACGCTCTTCCAAAATAAGCGATGAAGTTGCAGGCGCAACGTTGGTATTATTTTCGTAATCCATAATGTTTCCCCAGTATCCGTATTAAGGCACAAGCGTTTACAAACCTGCAGCTTTCGGGGGTGTTTAAAATATAATTAAAAATTGTTGACAATGTTAAACGAAACTTGCACAATGAGGTCAACAAGCCAAGTTATAAAGGCTGATAGAGAGAGAGAAAAAGGAATAAAAAGCAAGCAGATATATTCATGTTAATGCGTGAATATATCTGCTTTTTTTGTGGGTAGCCGGTTCACGCTCCGATACTCCCACCCTGAAACTGCCCTATTCTGTTTCGACGATCTCGAAGCTGTGGCTCATTTTTGCCGCTTTACCCAGCATAATCGATGCGGAGCAATATTTTTCGGCAGACATCTGTACGGCGCGTTCAATCGCGCTTTCTTGCAAACCCCGGCCATACACTTTGAAGTGGATATGGATTTCGGTAAACACGCGCGGCGCGGTGTCGGCGCGTTTGGCAGTCACTTCGGCACGGCAGTCGGTGATTTTTTGGCGTTGTTTCTCAGCAATCATCACCACATCGATGCTGGAACAGCCTGCCACGCCCAACAGCAGCATTTCCATCGGGCTGGGGCCGCGTTTGACTTCGCCTTCAGCCGCCGCGCCTTCCATTACGACGCTGTGTCCGTTTGCCGTTGTGCCGACGAAGCACATTCCGTCTATCCATTTTGAAGTCACTTGCATGGTGTGTTTTTCATCCGTAAAAGCATTAATCTGATATTGTAAACAATTCCTAGTAATAAACCTAGTCAGGCCGTCTGAAAAATACAATCCATTACAATCGGGTCGAACGCGTTATTCGTCCCGATACGCCCAATGGTTGACCGGCCCGTGCCCTGCTCCGATGCCCAGAGGGTGGGAAATGGCGGCGGCGATATAGTTTTTTGCCGTCTGAACCGCTTCGGGAACGCCAAACCCTTTTGCCAACTCGGCAGCAATACAGGCTGAAAACGTGCAGCCTGTGCCATGCGTATGCGGCGTTGGGAAACGTTTGCTGTTCAGCTCGATGGTTTCGTTTGGCGTAAACAGCCAGTCGGTGCAATATTCGCTTTGGCTGTCGGCAAGATGGCCGCCTTTAATCACTACATTTTTCACGCCCCAATCCTGAAGAATTTTGGCGGCGCGTTCCGCATCTTGGCGGTTTTCAATATTAATACCCGTCAAAGCCTGCGCTTCGGGCAGATTGGGCGTCAAGACATCCGTATGCGGCAGCAACAGGCGTTTCATGGCTTCAACGGCTGAATTTTCCAACAACGGCGCGCCGCCTTTGGCAATCATGACCGGATCCAACACGCGTTTGCCGAAGTCGCATTCGGCGGTTTGTTCCGCCACGCATTCGATGATTTCCGCCGTACCCAGCATGCCGATTTTATAAGCGCGGATGTGAAAATCCTCCTGAATCGCGGCAATCTGCGCAGCAATCATGTCAGTCGGTATCGGATGCACTGCCGATACGCCCAAAGTATTTTGTGCGGTAACCGCAGTCAGTACGCTGGTGCCGAACACGCCGCGCATCTGAAACGTCTTCAAATCCGCCTGTATACCTGCGCCGCCGCCGGAATCGGAGCCGGCAATCGTCAGCGTTTGAATAAAAAGTTCGTCCATCGTATCCTCCTGTTTTTCAGACGGCCTTTTGCTTATCGTTGTTGAAAGCCGTTTGGTTTTATCCGCAAACAAGTCATGCGCCGTCTATCTTTCCGAAAGCCTTATTTGTTGTTTTACCCAAAACAAACGTACGTTCTCGGGCGGAATATCTTAACAAACAAAAGGCCGTCTGAAAACTATTTTCATTTTCAGACGGCCTGTTCAATGTTAAACCTATTCAGGCTTAATCTTCGTATGCGTCAATCGGCAAGCAGGAGCAAACCAGATTGCGGTCGCCATAGACCTCATCCAAACGTTTCACACTCGGCCAGAATTTGTTTTCACGCACGAACGGCAACGGGAAGACGGCTTCTTCGCGGGAATATGGGTGCGCCCATTCGCCGGTTACGTCGGCGGCAGTGTGTGGGGCGTTGACCAGCGGATTATCGTCTTTCAGCCATTCGCCGCGCACGACTTTCAGCACTTCCTGTTTGATTTGTTTCAGGGCAGCGATGAAGCGGTCGAGTTCGGCTTTGCTTTCACTCTCGGTCGGCTCGATCATCAGCGTGCCGGCAACAGGGAAGGAAACCGTCGGCGCGTGGAAGCCATAGTCCATCAGGCGTTTGGCGATGTCGGTTTCGGTGATGCCGCTTTCGGCTTTGAGCGGACGCAAATCAACGATACATTCGTGCGCGACGCGGCCGTTTTTGCCTGCATACAGAATCGGATAGTCTTCGCTCAAGCGTTTGGCGACGTAGTTGGCGTTGAGCAATGCCCAGCGCGTTGCCTGTTCCATGCCTTGTTTGCCCATCATGGTCAGGTACATCCAAGTAATCGGCAGGATGGACGCAGAACCGAAAGCTGCGGCGGCAACGGCGGTTTGGTCGGCACTGGCGCTGTGGGTGTCGGTCAAAGCGTGTCCCGGTGCAAACGGAGCGAGGTGGGCTTTCAAACCGATAGGGCCGACGCCCGGGCCGCCGCCGCCGTGAGGGATACAGAAGGTTTTGTGCAGGTTCATGTGCAACACGTCCGCGCCGACTTCGGCAGGTTGCATGATGCCGATTTGGGCGTTGAGGTTGGCGCCGTCCATGTAAACCTGTCCGCCGTTTTCATGGATGATGCGGCAGATGTCGCGGATGCCTTCTTCGTACACGCCGTGGGTGGACGGGTAGGTAATCATGATGGCGGACAAAGCGTCGCGGTGTTGCTCGGCTTTGGCTTTCAAATCTTCGATGTTGACGTTGCCGTGTTCGTCGGTATCGACAACGACGACTTTCAAACCGAGCATGGCGGCAGTCGCAGGGTTGGTGCCGTGGGCGGATTTGGGAATCAGGCAGATGTTGCGGTGTCCCTCGCCGTTGGCTTCTTGATAGCGGCGGATGGACAGCATGCCGCTGTATTCGCCCTGCGCGCCGGAGTTGGGCTGGAAGGAAATCGCGTCAAAGCCGGTGATTGCTTTCAGGCTGTTTTCCATGTCGGTCAAAAGCGCGCGGTAGCCTGCGGCTTGGTCTTTGGGAGCGTAGGGGTGGATGTCGGTGAACTCTGCCCAAGTAATCGGCAACATTTCCGCAGTCGCGTTGAGCTTCATGGTGCAGCTACCGAGCGAAATCATACTGCGGTTCATCGCCAAATCGCGGTCTTCGAGTTTTTTCAGGTAGCGCAGCATTTCGTGTTCGGTGTGGTAACGGTTGAACACGGGATGTTGCAGAATATTGTCTTGACGCAGCAACTCGGCGTTCAGACGGCCTTTGACGTCATCGGCAAATGTAGCCGTATCTTTGCCGGTAAACGCGCGGTACAAATCAGTTAAATCTTCGCGTGTCGAAGTTTCATGGAAGGCTGCCGCAACTTGAGTATCGTTGACGCGGCGCAGGTTGTAGCCCAGTTCCAAAGCGGTTTGGAATACTTGGTCTGCTTTCTCTTTGCTGCCGAAATCAACGGTAACGGTATCGAAGAAGACTTTGTGAACCACATTCAGGCCGTCTGAAACCAGCGCATCGGCAAAGGCAGAAGCCAGCGCGTGAATACGGTTGGCGATGCGTTTTACGCCTTCGGGGCCGTGGTAAACGGCGTACATGCCGGCCAAGTTCGCCAGCAATGCTTGTGCGGTACAAATATTGGATGTCGCTTTTTCGCGGCGGATGTGTTGCTCGCGGGTGGACAAAGCCATGCGCAAGGCAGGTTTGCCCGATGCGTCTTTGGATACGCCAATGATGCGACCCGGAGCAGAACGTTTGAACTCGTCTTTAAACGCGAAATAAGCAGCGTGCGGCCCGCCGAAGCCCATCGGTACGCCGAAGCGCTGGGTATTGCCCAAAGCAATGTCCGCGCCCAATTCGGCAGGCGATTTCAGCAAAACCAAGCTCATGATGTCGGCGGCAACGGCCACGATTGTGCCTTTTGCTTTCAGACGGCCGATAACGTCCTGCAAGTCTTGCACATCGCCGTCTTTACCGACGTATTGGAACAGCGCGCCGAAGTATTCGCCTTCATCCGCTTGGGCAAAATCGCCGACCACCAGTTCAAATCCGAAATATTTGGCGCGGGTTTTCATCACGTCCAAAGTCTGCGGATACACGCGCGCATCCACAAAGAAACGCTCGGATTTCACTTTGCCCACGCGGTGCGCCATCGCCATCGCTTCAGCGGCGGCAGTTGCCTCGTCCAGCAAAGACGCGCCTGCCACAGGGAAACCGGTCAAATCGATACACACTTGTTGGAAGTTCAACAAAGCTTCCAAACGACCTTGGGCAATTTCCGCCTGATACGGCGTGTAGGCGGTGTACCAACCCGGATTTTCCAATACGTTGCGCAAAATCACGTTCGGCACGCGGGTCGGGTAATAACCCAAGCCGATATAGGATTTGTTGATCACGTTTTTCGCCGCAATGCCTTTCAGCTTCGCCAAAGCGTCCGCCTCGGTCAAAGCCTCGGGCAGGTCGAGTTCAGACGGCATACGGATGCTTTGCGGCACGGTGTTGCCGACAAAATCGTCCATACTCTTCTCACCGAGCGCTTCCAAAAGCGCAGCTTCGTCGCCGAAACTCAAATGGCGCGCGGCAAATTCGTTCGGGTTGAACAATTCAGATAGTTTCATTTCTACTCCTTTTTTGTTATCGGTATCAAAACCGCTTTTTCTTTCAGATGTTGTTTCAGACGGCCTCCGCCCACTTCGGACGACATGCCAATATTTCCCTATAAACCGGACAGGTTTCCACATGCGCACCGGACAGGTAGCCGGTACTCATCAGAAATTCGCCGACGATTTCGCCGCCGACAAATTTGAAATGTTTTTTAAACAGCTTCACCCATTCTGCCTTGTCGAGCGGATGGTGCGCATCCAGCCAGTTTTTGAATGAGCCGTATTCTTGCTGTATTTGTTTAATTTGTCGCGCGTTATAAATGGCTGCGTTGATTTTCAGGCGGTTGCGGACGATGCCTGCATCGGCAAGCAGCCGCTCAATATCGGCTTCGTCAAATGCGGCGACCGTCTCGATATCGAAACCTTTAAATGCCGTCTGAAATGCCTGCTGCTTCTTCAACATCAGCGTCCAGCTCAAACCCGCCTGATTGATTTCCAACACCAGCCGCTCAAACAATTCATTGTCGTCCTCAATCGGAAAACCGTATTGCGTGTCGTGATAATGTTGGTTGGGGTTGTCCGTATCGTCGGGTAGCGTGGCGACAAATTCGCAGTAATTCATGTTTATTGAGGAAAAATTGAAACAAAGGCCGTCTGAAAGTATTTTCAGACGACCTAAGACCTGCACCATCAAACAGGCGCAAAACCTGTTTGAATGTTTGCAAAAATCAAGCTACTTCGCCTGCGTATTGTTCGGCAGTCAACAGACCGTCGTAATCGGCAGGGTTGGCAGGTTTGATTTTGAAGAACCAGCCTGCGCCGTAAGGGTCGCTGTTGGCAGTTTCCGGCGCGCTTGGCAAATCTTCGTTGACGGCAACGACTTCGCCTGCAATCGGCGCGTACACGTCAGACGCTGCTTTCACAGACTCAACCACACCGGCTTGCTCTTCGGCAGCCAGGTTTGCACCGACTTCGGGCAGCTCGACGAACACGATGTCGCCCAACAGCTCTTGCGCGTGATGGGTAATGCCGACGGTAACGGTACCGTCTTCTTCAAGGCGCAGCCATTCGTGGCTGGCAACGTATTTCAGTTCGGCTGGGATGTTGCTCATGGTTTGATACTCCATTGATAGGGGGTTATTTTCAGACGGCCTCTGCGTGAATCAATATCCACAGATGCCTTGTTCAATGCTTTCTATAAACGTCCGTAACGGACGACAATTAAAACCTGCTTTCAGACGGCCCTTAACAAATAAAGGCCGTCTGAACCGATATTAATCAAACTGTTTTTGACCGTTGCGCACAAACGGCAGCTTCAGTACGCGTACGTCCACTTCTTTGCCGCGTATCAAGACTTTGGCGGTATCGCCGTCAAAATCTTTCGGTACGCGCGCGATGGCGATGGATTGTTTCAGGCTTGGAGAGAATACGCCGCTGGTGGTTTCGCCTTTGCCTTTGTCGGTCAACACTTCCATATGCGCGCGCAGGATGCCGCCTTTGTCGAGCAGCAAACCGACTTGTTTGACGGCAACACCTTTTTCTTTCAATGCCAGCAAGGCGGCTTTACCGACGAAATCGCGGCTTTCGTCTTTCAAGTCAACAGTCCAACCCATGCCTGCTTCAAGCGGGCTGGTGTCGTCGTCCATATCGTTGCCGTAGAGGTTCATACCGGCTTCCATGCGCAGGGTGTCGCGTGCGCCGAGGCCGCAAGGCTGTACGCCTGCTGCTTGCAGGGCTTTGAAGAATGCGACGGCTTCAGTGCCCGGCAGGATGACTTCGACGCCGTCTTCGCCGGTATAGCCTGTACGGGCGACAAACCAGTCGTTGCCCAAGTCTGCACCTTGGAACGGTTTGAGGTTGTGGACGACATCCGCCCATTCGGGTTTGACGGTCAGGAGTTTTTCAATGGCTTTAGGACCTTGTACGGCGAGCATACCGAGGTCGTAGCGCGGATTGAAGGCAACGCCAAACTCTTGTCCAACTTTGTGGAATTGCGCCGTGTCTTTTTCGCGGGTCGCGCCGTTGGACACGATGCGGTATTGGGTTTCGGCTTCGTTGGTGCGGTAAACGATCAAGTCGTCAATCACGCCGCCGTTATCGTTGAGCAGCGCGGAATAAAGGGCTTTGCCGACGAAGGCGAGTTTGGCAACGTCGTTGGCAATCAGTTTGCGGAAAAAGGCTTTGGCATTTGCGCCTGCTACGTCGGTAACAAGCATGTGTGATACGTCGAACATACCGGCGTCGGTGCGCACGGCTTCGTGTTCGGCGATTTGCGAACCATAATGGATGGGCAGCTCCCAGCCGGCAAAATCGACCAGCTTCGCGCCTGCATCTTGATGGGCTTGATAAAACGGGGTGGTTTTCAGGGCAGTCATTCTCAAGTTTCTCCGGATTTATTGTTCAGATGCCGCCCGCGCACCTATGCGCGGATGACCCTATCTGTCCTTGAACCTGAGATTTTCGGCCGTATCCGCTGGATGGCAAACCAGTCTGCTCACTGCTTTGCGCGGTTGTCTGAATGGTGGTTCAGACGGCCTTCTCCCCTTCGGTGGACGTTATTCAAACGCCGCTCTCCAGATTGTTTGTTTCAATGTGCAGTCCCTGATACCTGAGCGATTTAAGGGTGTCTGCGCCTTCGGTGGCCACATGTAGTTGGGTGTAGCTCTCTCCTGCACATGCTCCGATTATGGCTTGAATCGGCGGTTTGGGCAAGTGGCCGACGAATATTTATGATGTGAATATTCATCTTTTTATCAAAACGGCCGACCGCAAACCTTTGCAAAATTGCCGGATATGCGGCAAATGTTTTTGCAAAAGTCTCAGGCCGTCTGAAGCCCTTACCCGTTTTTCCTATATAATTCTGTTTTTTCGATTTATCTGCGTCCATCATGAACCGCCTCAAACGCATTAAAACCATCCTCTGCACGCTCTACCGCTACCGCCTTGCCGAGCTGATTGCCTCGCTGGTCCGTCCGGGTTGGGCGCGGACTTTCCTCAATATGCTGCCGCAGTCGTCCAAGTTCAAACACGAAACGCCTGCCGTGCGCCTGCGTTTGGCGTTGGAAAGCCTGGGGCCGATTTTCATCAAATTCGGACAGGTATTGTCCACGCGTCCCGATTTGATTCCACACGATTACGCGGTCGAACTGGCAAGGCTGCAAGACAAAGTGCCGCCGTTTGACGCACAGCTTTCGCGCTCGCAAATCGAAAAATCGCTGGGTCAATCCATCGACACTTTATACGCGGAATTTGAAACCGAGCCGGTCGCCAGCGCGTCCATCGCCCAAGTACACAAAGCCCGCCTGCATTCGGGCGAACAAGTAGCGGTCAAAGTCTTGCGCCCCAACCTTTTGCCCGTTATCGAACAGGATTTGTCACTGATGCGCTTTGGCGCGGGCTGGGTGGAACGTTTGTTTTCAGACGGCAAGCGTTTGAAGCCGCGCGAAGTGGTGGCCGAATTTGACAAATATCTGCATGACGAATTGGACTTGATGCGCGAAGCCGCCAATGCCAGCCAACTCGGTCGCAATTTCCAAAACAGCGATATGCTGATTGTGCCGAAGGTGTTTTACGACTACTGCACCAGCGACGTGCTGACCATCGAATGGATGGACGGCACGCCGGTATCCGATATTGCCAAACTCAAAGCCGACGGCATTGATTTGCACAAACTCGCCGATTACGGCGTGGAAATCTTCTTCACGCAAGTCTTCCGCGACGGCTTTTTCCATGCGGATATGCACCCCGGCAATATTTTGGTCGCCGCCGATAACCGCTACATCGCCCTCGACTTCGGCATCGTCGGTACGCTGACCGATTACGACAAACGCTATCTCGCCATCAACTTCCTCGCCTTCTTCAACCGCGACTACCACCGCGTCGCCACCGCACACATCGAATCGGGCTGGGTACCTGCCGACACGCGCGCGGAAGAATTGGAAGCCGCTGTCCGCGCCGTGTGCGAGCCTGTGTTCAACAAACCGATTTCGCAGATTTCCTTCGGCTTGGTGCTGATGCGCCTGTTTGAAGTCAGCCGCCGCTTCAATGTCGAAATCCAACCGCAGCTGGTATTGCTGCAAAAAACGCTGCTCAACATCGAAGGCTTGGGCCGCCAACTCGATCCCGATTTGGACTTGTGGAAAACCGCCAAACCGTTTTTGGTGCGCTGGATGAACGAACAGGTCGGCCCCAAAGCCCTCTGGCGCAACCTCAAAAACGAAGCCCCCGACTGGGCGCAAATCATCCCTTCCCTGCCGCGCAAAATCAGTGCGCTGATTGATGAAAACCGCCAACAGGAAATGCGCGATGCCTATGTGCATCTGGTCAAAGTACAGCAACGTCAAAGCCTGTGGCTGGGTGCGATTGCGGTTGTTTTGCTGCTGATTTTGCTGTTTAAGTAAACCGTAATACAGCTTTAAACGACATAATAAAGGCCGTCTGAAATCTGATTTTCAGACGGCCTTTATTATGCCGACCTATTCTTTTTTCTCGTGCTGAACATGTCCGCTTTCGGCTTCGATATGCCGTCTGAAGCGCAAACCTGCGGCATGGTAAAACGGATGCGGCGAGAATTGGCGCGAGACTTGCGAAGCGAAGATGCAAGTCAACAGCATCCAAAACAGTAAATTCTGTCCGCCCGTCATTTCCATGACCACCACGGCGGCAGTCAACGGCGATTGGGTCGCGGCGGCAAGGAATGCGGCCATGCAGAGCAAAACCGCGACATTGGACGCGTCGCCCAGTTGCGCGAAAGAAGCCATGTGTTCGCCTATCATCGCGCCGATGGTTAACGACGGCGTGAAGATGCCGCCGGGAATGCCTGCCCAATAGCTGAACACGGTTGCCGCCCATTTTGCGGCAGCCAAGCCGAACGGCGCTTCATACGCGCCTTTGAGTGCGGCTGCGGCTTCGTGATAGCCCGTGCCATAGGTTTTACCTTGATAAAACGTACCGAGCAACGCCAGCAAAATACCCATCACAAAGGCAACCACCAACAAATGGCGGCGAATGAAACTGCGCCAGCGTACCGGTGCGAATGCCGCCGCGCCGCGATACAAAAAGCTGCCGAACAATCCGCCTGCCACACCGCAGACGATGCCCGACACCGCCGCCCACATCAGCATATTTGGCAGCTCATGCCCTTGAAAACCTGAGAAATACGGGTTATTGCCCTGTATCGCCACTTGAATGAAACCGGCCGCCAACACGCCCATCAGGATTTGACGTTCCCAACGTAAAAGCACGCCGCGCCCCAATTCTTCGATGGCAAACACCACGCCGGCCAAAGGCGCGTTAAACGCCGCCGCCAAACCGCCGGCCGCGCCTGCGGCAATCAAATCGTTTTCCTGCATGCCCCTAAACGCCAGCCCGTGCTTTTTACACCACGCGCCCCAAGCGTTCATGACCGCCGCACCCACTTGTACAGACGGCCCTTCCCTACCGATCGACGCCCCCAAAATCATGCCCAAAAACGTCAGCGGAATCTTAAAAAAGGTTTCGCCCAGACGAATCAGACGGGTTTTCTGCGCGCCATACGGCAAAGACAACGAAGCGATGACCTGCGGAATACCGCTGCCGGAAGTGTACGGCGCAAATTTGCGCGTAAACCACGCCAAAAGCGGCAAGCCCAGCGGCAAAGCCACCCACGCAAACCACGGATATTTGCCCACCAACAAAGCGTTCCATTCCAAAGCCAAATCCGCCAAACGCGCAAACAGCAAAGCCGTCAGGGCAACCAGCGCCGAGCCTGCCAGCAAAAACAGAAAAGCCATGCTTTTTTTCGACAAGCGTTTGGTTTGGCGGATTTTGTGGGCGAGGCGCGCCGCCCAAGTCTGTGGAAATTTCATCATAAACACGCAGTCAATGTGTTCAGACGGCCTTGATACTTTTCTCAAAGGCCGTCTGAACACAAGGATAAAGGTTTTTTAAGAACGGTAATCCGCGTTAATCGACACATACTCGTGCGACAAATCGCAGGTATAGACGACCGCCTCCGTATCGCCGCGTTGCAAATCGATGCGGACGGTGATTTCCGGACGGTTCATCACGGCTTGTCCAGCCTCTTCGGTATAGCTTTCCGCACGGCCGCCGTTTTCGGCCACCAACACGTCATCCAGCCACATTTTCAAAGCATCAACATCCAAGTCTTCAATACCGGCATAGCCGACGGCTGCCAACAGACGGCCCAAGTTCGGGTCGGAGGCAAAGAACGCGGTTTTCACCAAAGGCGAATGGGCGACGGCATAAGCCACCTTGCGCGCTTCTTCGCAGGTTTTCGCGTTTTGCACTTCAATCGTGATGAACTTGGTCGCGCCCTCGCCATCACGGACAATCGCCTGCGCCAATTCCAAAGCCAGCGAACCGAGCAAGGCTTTAAGCTGGGCATAGCGCGGATCGGCGGTATTGTCGATTTCGCTCTGACCGCAACGGCCTGTCGCCATAATCACGAAGCTGTCGTTGGTGCTGGTATCGCCGTCCACGGTAATCGTATTGAAACTTTCGTCTGCGATTTCTTGGGTCATCAGCTGCAAAATCGGTTGTGACACTTTGGCATCGGTGGCGATAAACGACAACATGGTCGCCATGTTCGGATGAATCATGCCCGAGCCTTTGGCGATGCCGGTGGCGCGGACTGTGTGTTTATCGCCGACCAGGCCTTGGCGCGAAGCGGCTTTCGGTACAGTGTCCGTCGTCATGATGGCACGCGCCGCGTCCGACCAGAATGCAGGGCGCACTTGCGGCAAAGCGGCCACGATTTTATCCACAGGCAGCGGCTCCAAAATCACGCCGGTCGAAAACGGCATCACCTGATTGGATTGGCAGCCGACCTGTTCCGCCGCCGCCGCGCACACTTTAATCGCGTCCAGACGGCCTTGCGCGCCGGTACCCGCATTGGCATTGCCCGTATTGACGACTAAGGCACACACACCGTCTTGGTCAAACAGGTGCGACTTGGCGATATGCACCGGCGCGGCGCAGAAACGGTTTTGCGTAAACACCGCGCCCACCGTATGGCCGCCGCCCAACACCATCAGCGTCAAATCGTCGCGGTTTTGTTGCTTGATGCCGGCACGACCCGTAAACAGACGGATGCCGTCGATTTCCAACAATTCGTCTGCACGTTTTTCAGTCAAATTTACAGCCATATCATTTTCTCCTGTTTTACACTGTTTTCAGACGGCCTAAACGCTATACACCCAATAAGGGAATCAAGATAGGCACCAATACCGCCGTCAATACGCCGTTGAGCGTCAAGCCCAAGCCGGCATACGCGGCCATACGGCGGCCGTATTCCAAAGACGCTGCAATCCCCATCGCATGGGAAGCCGTCCCTAAAGACATCCCCACTGAAGAAGGCATATACAACGCCCCTTTCAACACTTTATATCCGGCCATCTGTCCAAAAAGTCCGGCGATAATCACCGTTGCCGCCGTAATCGCCGGAATACCGCCGACCGATGCCGTGATTTCAATCGCAATCGGGTTGGTTACCGATTTGGAAGCCAACGACAAAACCACATCGCGCGACGCGCCCAGCCATTTGGCGAAATACACGCCCGTAACAATGCCTGTCACGCTGCCCGCCAATTGCGACAACACCACCGGCAACCACTGGCTGCGGATACGGTCCCAATTTCGATAAAGCGGCACGGCCAGCAATACGACCGCCGGTTTCAACCAAAAATCGATAAACTGCGCCGCATCGTGATACAGCTCGTAATCAATGGCAAATACCTTCAAATACCCCATCAACACCAGCGTGCTGATCAATACCGGATTGCACAAAACGTTTCCCGTACGCACCCGAATCTGCACCGCCAAAGCATAAACGGCCAAAGTCAGAAACAGCATAAGCACGGGCATACGCAACAAATTGTCGATATCGCCCATCACATCAGCCTCCTGACCCACTCATGCACCTTGCCCGTGACCAACAACACGCACACCGTACTGGCGATGGTGGCCGTCAAAATCGAAAACCAGTCGTTTGCAATCACATCTAAATAGCTGATGACGGCCACGCAAGGCGGCACCAAAAACAAAGTCAGGTTCGCCATCAAAATGTCCGCCAGCTCTTCCACCCAAGACAATTTGACCCAGCCGGCCTGAAGCGCGGCAAACAGCAACCCCATGCCGACAATGCTGCCCGGCAGCTTCAACCCCAAAATCCAAACGGCCGCCTCGCCCAAAGTCAGACAACCCAATACCACCAATAAGGCACGAATAATATTCATTAAGCCGGTTTCTCCCTATCTTTTTCAGACGGCCTCAAAAAATTTATTAATCATTGAATCATATCGTGCCACAGGCCGTCTGAAAAGGGAAGAAACGCCTTCTTTCAAGTTTAATGAAAGATAAGCATGATTGCTCCGGCGGATTGGCTTCGGAGCATTGAAACCCTTGTCCTGCTTTTGTCTTTAACGGCCGCTGCAAACCGGACATTCGGGATTGCGTCTCACCCCGTATTGCCGCCATTGTCCGCTCAATGCGTTGTAGGTGGAAAGTTTGCCGTGCGACGGCGTGCCGATACCGAGCAGCACTTTGAGCGCTTCGGCGGCTTGGGTCGTTCCGACAACACCGACCAAGGGCGAAAAAACGCCGAACAATGCACAAGCGCCGTCATCGGCTTGTTCGCCGTCAAACAGGCAGGCATAACAAGGCGTATCGGGAAGGTCGGGGCGGTACACGGCGATTTGTCCGTCAAAACGGACGGCCGCGGCGGAAACCAAAGGCGTGCGCGCGGCAACGGCGGCGCGGTTGACCGCCTGGCGCGTGGGATAGTTGTCGGAACAATCAAGGATGATGTCGGCGGCGTTTGCCAATTCGACCAGCCTGGCCTCATCGAGAAATTCAGCCATGGCCGTAATGTGTGTTTGGCTGTTGATCTGTTTCAGACGGCCTTGCATGACCAAAGCCTTGTTTTTGCCGATGTCGGCTTCGGTAAACGTGATTTGGCGTTGAAGGTTGGTCTCGTCGATGGTATCGGCATCGGCAATCGTCAGGCTGCCGATACCGGCGGCGGCAAGATACGGCAAGGCCGCCGCACCCAGCCCGCCGCAACCGACAACGAGCGCATGGGCGGCCAAGAGTTTTTCTTGGCCTTCGATACCGATTTCATCCAGCAGGATATGGCGGCTGAACCGCAAAAGTTGTTGATCGTTCATCATAACAATAAGGCCGTCTGAAACCGAATATTCAGACGGCCTGAGTGGTTTAGAAATTGATATTTTCGTAGGCGTTGTCAAACAGGAAAGGACGACCTTCGCTGCTGGTTTCGGATTCGAGGCGGATGCCGCTGAGCATCATATTGCGGTCAACGTCTTTCATCATGTCGTAAACGCTCAAGAGCGCCAAATTGAGGCCTGTCAGGGCTTCGGTGGCAATGCTGCCGTTGCTGTGCGCTTGGACGGTCAATGTGGCCTTCAAGCAGGCCAGCTCAACGTTAATATCGAAATCAACCTGCACGCCGATGATGCGGCCGGGCAGGTGCAGCGGAATCAGGTTGGCGGTCTGTTTGATGCTCTGAATAGCGGCAACGCGGGCGATGGTCAGAATGCTTGCCTTTTCGGTTGCATTCTCTATCAACACCCGTACCGCCTGCTGGCTCATGTTGATGGTACCGACGGCGACGGCGGTGTGTTGCTCAGGAAAATCGGGCTGGTTGGGGAATTCGATCATGGGGTTCTCGCCTCTGTTTTGACAGCCAATATTTTACGGCATTTTACAGACACCGGCCACGCGGCGGATACGGACGGCTGTTTTCCGGTTTGAAATGTATCGGACGGCAGCATTGGCAGTTTACAAAAATTTGCTATACAATGGATTCGGGACAAACCCAAATTAACATTTAAATAAGAGAAAAATCATGCAACTGCATATCTTAAACAATCCCAAAGATGCCGCTTTGGCAGCGGATGCGGAATTTTTAAAACAGTCTCTGTTCAATCTGCTGCATGAGGAAGCATCGCCTTTGGTGGTTGAAACCGTTAAGTTATTATCGACTTCAGACGACAGCGCCGCCTTGATTGAGAAGGTGTTGCCGCAACTGGACGAACAGCAAACCCACGATTTAACCCTGGCCTGCGGCCTGTTCGCACAAATTCTGAACATCGCCGAAGACGTGCACCACGAACGCCGCCGCCAAATCCACGAAGAAGCCGGCCACAGCGGCGCGGAAGGCAGCCTGACGGAAACCGTGCGCAAGCTTAAAGCCGGAAAAGTCAACGGCAAATCGGTGCAGAAACAACTGGACAATACCGTCGTTACTGCCGTTTTGACCGCGCACCCGACCGAGGTACAACGCCAAACCGTCTTGAGCTTCAACCGCCGCATCCGCGCGCTGCTGCCGCAACGCGAACGCTGCACTAATCCTGATGCACTGGCTCAATTGCGCCGCGAAATCGACACAGTCCTTTTGGGCTTGTGGCAGACCAGCGAAACGCGCCGCCACAAACTCAGCGTCAACGACGAGATCAACAACGGTGTATCCATCTTCCCAATGAGCTTCTTTGAAGCCCTGCCCAAACTCTACCGTACAATGGAACGCGATTTTCAGACGGCCTATCCCGGTGTCCGCGTTCCGAATATCCTCAAAATCGGCGGCTGGATCGGCGGCGACCGCGACGGCAATCCGTTTGTCTCTGCCGAAACCCTGCGTTTTGCGTTCAGACGGCATGCCGACGCCGTATTCCGTTTCTATCGCGGCGAACTCGACAAACTCTATCGCGAATTGCCGCTCTCCATCCGCCGCGTCAAAGTCAATGACGATGTGATGGCACTTTCCGCCCAGTCTCCCGATGAAGAAATCGCCCGCGCCGAAGAACCCTACCGCCGCGCCATCGCCTACATCATGGCACGCGCTATGGGCAAGGCACGTTCACTCGGTTTGGGCATGGGCTGCAAATTCGGCTTCCTCGAGCCTTATGCCACGGTCGAAGAGTTCCTCAACGACCTGAAAAAACTGCAACGCTCGCTCCACGAAAACGGCAGCCAACTGCTGGCTGAAGGCCGTCTGGCCGACATTATCCGCAGCGTGTCCGTGTTCGGCTTCCACATGATGCCGCTCGACCTGCGCCAACACGCAGGCAAGCACGCCGATGTGGTTGCCGAACTTTTCCAACACGCAGGCTTGGAAGACTACAACAGCCTGAACGAAGAGCAAAAACAAACCGCCCTGTTGCGCGAATTGAGCCATCAACGCCCGCTGTACAGCCCGTTCATCACATACAGCGACCATACCCGTCACGAACTGGCGATTTTCAACGAAGCGCGCAAAATCAAAGACGAATTCGGCGAAGATGCCGTGACGCAAAGCATTATTTCCAACTGCGAACAACCCAGCGACCTGCTCGCCTTGGCATTGCTGCTGAAAGAAAGCGGCCTGTTGACAGTGGAAAACGGCAAACCGCGCAGCCGCATCAATATCGTGCCTCTGTTTGAAACCATCGAAGCGCTCGAAAACGCCTGTCCTGTCATGGAAACCATGTTCCGCCTCGACTGGTATGACGCCCTGCTCGAAAGCCGCGGCAACATCCAAGAAATCATGCTCGGCTACTCCGACTCCAACAAAGACGGCGGCTACGTTACCAGCTCATGGTGTCTGTATCAGGCCGAGTTGGGCTTGGTCGAACTCTTCAAAAAATACAATGTCCGCATGCGCCTGTTCCACGGCCGCGGCGGCAGCGTAGGTCGCGGCGGCGGCCCTTCTTACCAAGCCATCTTGGCGCAACCTGCAGGCAGTGTTGCCGGACAAATCCGCATTACCGAGCAAGGCGAAGTCATTACCGCCAAATACGCCGACCCGGGCAATGCCCAACGCAACTTGGAAACCTTGGTCGCCGCGACTTTGGAAGCCAGCATCCTGCCGGACAAAAAAGACCCTGATGCCAAGCTGATGCAGGATTTGTCGGACGTATCGTTCAAATACTACCGCGAACTGATTACCCACCCCGACTTCATCGACTACTTCCTGCAAACCAGTCCGATTCAGGAAATCGCCACCCTCAACCTCGGCAGCCGTCCCGCCAGCCGCAAAACCCTGGCGCGGATTCAGGACTTGCGCGCGATTCCGTGGGTATTCTCCTGGATGCAAAACCGCCTCATGCTGCCGGCTTGGTACGGTTTCGGCAGCGCAGTGGAAACCTTGTGCGAAGGCAAACCCGAAACCCTCGCCGCCCTGCGCGAACACGCCCAAAGCAACCCATTCTTCCAAGCCATGCTCTCCAATATGGAACAAGTGATGGCGAAAACCGACATCACCTTGGCGGAAAACTACGCCGGCTTGAGCGAATCGCCCGATAAAGCAAAAGTCATCTTCGGCATGATCAAGGAAGAATACCAACGCAGCCGCAAAGCACTGCTCGACCTGCTGCAAACCGAAGAGCTTCTGCGCGACAACCGCAGCCTCGCCCGTTCGCTTGCCTTGAGGATTCCATACCTGAATGCCCTCAACGGCCTGCAAGTCGCCATGCTCAAACGCCTGCGCAAAGAGCCTGACAATCCACACGCCCTGCTGATGGTTCACCTGACCATCAACGGCGTGGCGCAAGGTTTGCGTAATACCGGTTAAAGCAGTACGGAAAAAAGGCCGTCTGAAACAGTTTTCAGACGGCCTTTTTATGATGAACATACACCAGCATTGCAGCTGTTTTGAGTGCCTCCACAATATGCTATAATCCGCCGTTAAACTTTTAACTTTTCAGGAAAAACCATGAGCTTGAAATGCGGCATCGTCGGTTTGCCCAACGTCGGCAAATCCACCCTCTTTAACGCGCTGACCCAATCGGGTATCGAAGCGGCAAACTATCCTTTCTGTACCATCGAACCCAACGTCGGCATCGTTGAAGTCCCTGATCCGCGTATGGCCGAATTGGCAAAAATCGTCAATCCGCAAAAAATGCAGCCTGCCATCGTCGAATTCGTCGACATTGCCGGTTTGGTCGCAGGTGCGAGCAAAGGCGAAGGTTTGGGCAACCAGTTCCTCGCCAACATCCGCGAGACTGACGCGATTGTTAACGTCGTACGTTGCTTTGACGACGACAACATCGTCCATGTCGCAGGCAAAGTCGATCCGATTGCCGACATCGAAACCATCGGCACCGAGTTGGCACTGGCCGACTTGGCCAGCGTCGAAAAAGCCATCGTCCGCGAAGAAAAACGCGCACGCTCAGGCGACAAAGACGCACAAAAACTGGTCGAACTGTGCAAAAAACTGCTGCCGCATCTGGACGAAGGCAAACCTGTCCGCTCCTTCGGTTTGGACGCGGAAGAACTCGCCATGCTCAAGCCGCTGTTCCTGCTGACCGCCAAACCTGCCATGTACGTCGGCAACGTTTCCGAAGACGGTTTTGAAAACAACCCGCACCTCGACCGTCTGAAAGAATTGGCTGCAAAAGAAAACGCGCCGGTTGTGGCCGTCTGCGCCGCGATGGAGAGTGAAATCGCCGAGTTGGAAGACGACGAAAAAGCCGAATTCCTCGCCGAAATGGGCTTGGAAGAACCGGGCCTGAACCGCCTGATCCGTGCCGGCTACGACCTCTTGGGCCTGCAAACCTACTTCACCGCCGGTGTCAAAGAAGTCCGCGCCTGGACCATCCACAAAGGCGACACTGCGCCACAAGCCGCCGGCGTGATTCACACCGACTTTGAACGCGGCTTCATCCGCGCCCAAGTTATCTCCTACGAAGACTTCATCGCTTTAGGCGGCGAAGCCAAAGCCAAAGAAGCCGGCAAAATGCGTGTGGAAGGCAAAGAATACGTCGTACAAGACGGCGATGTGATGCACTTCCTGTTTAACGTATAAACCCGGTAAAACGCTTTTTCAGACGGCCTTTTCTAAGATTAAGGCCGTCTGAATTTATTTTCAGACGGCCTCACGTCTTGAAATATCAACAAAACAAGACATTATCTCCATAATAAATACGGGCATGACCCGTAATTTTTCTCTCTTAAAATCTCCCATTTCTTACCGACGCCTCACCTAAAAATAGCGCAAGGTTACATCATCAATAACAATATCATTGATATGACAATAAAAAATTAAACAATACCACATCGTATTGATTCATTATAAAAACAACATATTAAATGTTATGTTGAAACTATCAACTTTATTCCTACTCTAATCCATTACTATTCAAACGCATATCATCAGCAATCATTCTAAGAAGGCAAACAAACTGCCCTGTTCCGACAAACGATGGCCGACCTCCGAAATACTGCCATTCTCGGCAGGAATCACTTTTCAGACGACGCCATTAATATAAAATTTATTAAAATCAAAATATTATGAGCAAAGTTTTATCTTACCGCCCAGATATTGATACATTGCGTGCCGTTGCTGTTCTATCCGTTGTCATTTTCCATATTGAAAAAAACTGGCTGCCTGGCGGCTTTCTTGGTGTTGATATCTTTTTTGTCATTTCCGGCTTTCTGATCACGATGATTATCCATCGTGAAATGAGCAGCGGGATTTTCTCGTTCAAAAAGTTTTACATCCGCCGTATCAAGCGGATACTGCCCGCATTTTTTACCGTATTGACGGTAACGCTGATATGCGGCTTTCTTTTATTCACCAAAGATGATTTTTCCCTTTTATGGAGGACGGCACTGTCCACCTTGGGTTTCATCTCCAATATCTTTTTTGCAAAGGGTCAGGGCTATTTCGACCCCATACAAGAAGAAAAACCTTTGCTTCACATTTGGTCTTTATCGGTCGAAGAACAATATTATTTCGTCTTCCCGATATTGCTGTTACTGGTAGTCCGCAAAAGCTGGCGCACTCAGTTTGCCTTCCTCATCACGCTATGCGTATTCAGCATTTTGGCTTCTTTTATACCGACTTCACTGGATAAATATTACCTGCCCCATCTGCGCGCCTGCGAAATGCTAATCGGCTCGTTGACGGCCGTGTGGATGCAATACCGGCAACAACAAGGGCTGGATACCGGCAAACCATATACGGCGGCAGGCGCATTACTTTCCGTCTGCGTACTGTTTGCCTGCCTGTTTGCCTATACGGAAAAAACTGCCTATTTCCCGGGGCCTGCCGCTATCATTCCTTGTTTGGCCGCCGCCGCATTCATTTATTTCAATCAATTTGAACACCAGCTGAAAAAATTCTTCCAATGGAAGATTACTGTCGGCATAGGCTTGATTTCCTATTCGCTGTATCTGTGGCATTGGCCTGTATTGGCTTTTATGAGATACATCGGTTCAAACAATCTGCCTTCGTATTCGACTGCGGCCGCGATTGTCTTAATGTTTGCACTCTCCCTGCTTTCTTATTATTTTGTCGAGAAACCGTTTAAAAAGTGGAAAGGCTCTTTTGCCCAATCTGTGGCATGGATTTATGCCGTCCCCATGCTTGTTTTGGCCATAACGCCTTTTCTTGCCATGAAGCTTCCGTTTATGGAGCAGTACGACCGTATGGGATTGGCGCGTTCCTACACTTCTTGCCACAACAATACCGACAAACAATGTGTTTGGGGCGATACCGACAAACAGCCGGAATTACTGATTTTGGGCGATTCGCATGCCGACCAATATAAAACGTTTTTTGATACCGTCGGCAAAAAAGAAAAATGGTCGGCAACGATGGTCACGGCGGACAGTTGTGCCTATGTAGAAGATTATGCCGCCCCCATATTCAAGCAAAACGCCTCCTGCCGTGCCGTTTATGAGTATGCCAAAGAGCATCTGTCCCAATACTCAAAAGTGCTTTTGGCCATGCGCTGGGGCAGCCAAATGCCTGAAAACAGCCATTCCCTTGCTTACGATGCCGATTTTTTCAAAAAATTCGACCTCATGTTGCAAAAACTTTCTTCGGAAAAACAAGCGGTTTACCTGATGCTGGACAACCCTAATCTATCCTACAACGGTTTGCGCGCCTATATCCTGTCTTACCGCATACCGGGATTTAATCAAAATCTTGTTATTGATGAACAAAACACTTTTAAAGGAAATGAACGCATCAAAAAATTAGCCGAAAAATATGCCAATGTGTATATTATCGATGCCACCGCCTATATTCCGCACAGTTTCAAAATCAACGGATTGCCGGTTTATTCCGATAGAGACCACATCAACCCTTACGGCGGTAGAGAACTGGCCAAGCGTTTTTCTGAAAAACACACGCTTCTTCAGTAAGCCATAGCCATTCATCCGATGAAATTTGTTACAATTAGCAGTTTGTAAAACTGCTAATTTTTTTGGAAGACATCAATGAGCGTCATCAAAGACCTACAATCGCGTGGCTTAATCGCGCAAACTACCGACATCGAAGCCTTAGACGCTTTGTTAAACGAACAAAAAATTTCCCTCTATTGCGGTTTTGACCCGACGGCCGACAGCCTGCACATCGGCCACTTGCTGCCTGTATTGGCATTGCGCCGTTTCCAACAAGCCGGCCATACGCCGATTGCTTTGGTGGGCGGTGCGACCGGTATGATCGGCGACCCAAGCTTTAAAGCGACAGAACGCAGCTTGAATTCCGCCGAAACCGTTGCCGGCTGGGTGGAAAGCATCCGCAACCAATTGACCCCTTTCTTAAGTTTTGAAGGCAATAACGCTGCTATTATGGCCAACAACGCCGACTGGTTCGGCAGCATGAACTGCCTCGACTTCCTGCGCGACATCGGCAAGCATTTCTCCGTTAACGCCATGTTGAACAAAGAGTCCGTCAAACAGCGTATTGAGCGCGACGACGTGGGCATTTCCTTTACCGAGTTCGCCTATTCCCTGCTGCAAGGCTACGACTTTGCCGAGTTGAACAAACGCCACGGCGCAGTTTTGGAAATCGGCGGTTCCGACCAATGGGGCAACATCACTGCCGGTATCGACTTGACCCGCCGTCTGCACCAAAAACAAGTATTCGGCCTGACCCTGCCTTTGGTAACCAAATCCGACGGCACCAAATTCGGCAAAACCGAAGGCGGCGCGGTATGGTTGAACGCGAAGAAAACCTCGCCGTATCAGTTCTACCAATTCTGGCTGAAAGTGGCCGACGCCGATGTGTATAAATTCCTGAAATACTTTACCTTCCTGTCCATCGAAGAAATCGATGCCATCGAAGCCAAAGACAAAGCCAGCGGCACCAAGCCAGAAGCGCAACGCATTCTCGCCGAAGAAATGACCCGCCTGATTCACGGCGAAGAGGCCCTTGCCGCCGCCCAACGCATTTCAGAAAGCCTGTTTGCCGAAGACCAAAGCCATCTCACCGAAAGCGACTTCGAGCAGCTGGCACTCGACGGCCTGCCGACTTTTGAAGTTTCCGAGAGCCTCAACGTGGTTGAGGCTTTAGTGAAAACCGGTTTGGCGTCTTCCAACAAAGAAGCGCGCGGCTTTGTCAACAGCAAAGCAGTTTTGCTCAACGGCAAACCTGCCGAAGCCAACAATCCGAACCATGCCGCTGAAAAACCTGACGATGCCTATATGCTGACCGACGAACACAAACGTTTCAGCAAATACACTATCGTCCGCCGCGGCAAACGCAACCACGCTTTGTTGGTTTGGAAATAATCTTTAAACATTAAACGCATCGTTTAAAACAATCATGCCGTCTGAAATCAGCCACGCTTTTTTCAGACGGCATTTTCTATTGATGATATTCAGTTTTCCCAAAAAGAAAGGACAGGTTTTTCACCTGCCCTTCTATTAAATAATCCAATTTTTTAAGCAACTTTTATCGCGCGATTACTGCAAACGCTCATTCTCTTGACGGACGGCATTCACTACGTCCGCGCCAAACAAAGCGTTGACATCGGTTTCATCAAACACATATTTGCTATGGCAGAAATCGCAGTCAATTTGAATACTGCCTTGTTCTGCCACCACGCCGCCGATTTCCTGACCGCCAAGCATCAACAGCATATCGCTGACTTTGCCGCGGGAGCAGGTGCAGGCAAATTCAATGGCTTCCGGTTCAAAAACGCGGGGCGGGGTTTCATGGTAAAGGCGGTAAAGGGCGTGATGAGCGTCCAAACCGGTCAATTCTTGCGGAGTAAGCGTTTGCGCAAGCGTGGTCACATGTTCCCACGCGGCATCATCCAATTCTTCTTCCGGCAGACGTTGCAGCAATAATGCGCCTGCGGCGTGGTCGTCGGCGGCAAGCGTAATATAAGTATCGAGCTGCTCGGAACGTTTCATATAGTTGACCAGCATTTGCGCAATGCTGTCGCCTTCCAGTGGGACAACACCTTGCCAAGGGTCGGCATCTTTAGGCTGATGGGTTAAAACGAACACGCTGTTTTCGCCCAACAGCGCAGTCAGGCTTTCATCATCACGGATTTCAGCGTTTTCGTCCCAACGGGCGGTAGCGCGGACAGTATTTTCAGAAGTCGCTTCCACCACCAACATTTTCAGACGGCCCTGACCTTGAACCTGAACAATCAGCGTGCCTTCGTTTTTAAGGTTGGCAGACAATAAAGAGCCGGCGGCCAGCAACTCGCCCAAAGCGCGGCGGATGGCGACAGGATAATGTTTTTGGTTGACGATGTGTTGCCAAACCTTTTCGAGGCGGATGTGCATACCGCGGATGGGCATATCGTCAAAGATAAAGCGTGTACGGATATCGCTGTGATTTTGTGTCATGTCAGTCTCTGAAAATAAATCAATGAATGCCGCTTATATGGTTGCAGCGGCGGATAAATCAAGCGAAACCGTGCCTGATGTTTTTCTAGTTCTTTTGGAAACAAGGGTTTAACGCAAAATAACAGCAGTTTTTTTGCCAAAAAGACAGTTTTTTAATACAATCAAGCAGATAACAAGAGAATGATACGGGATAACATCTCAGAAACCGGCAATGTGCCTGCAATCGGCAGGGAATGCCTTCTGAAACGGAAGTTTGTACAATGAATTTTTTACTCCGGCTCGCAGCAGTTTGGACTTCGGTCGCCATGCTCGCGAGCGTCAATTTTTCTTACGCCGATGATTTGGAAAACCTGATTACCACCCGTCAGCGTGTTTTAAACCAATTCAACGACAATGCCAATGTTTACGGCAATACGCGTCAGGCAACCCCTGTCCATCCCACCAATACCTATTCTGCCGCAGGCAACAATACGCGCGCACCTTCGGGCAATGCAGATGAGTTAATCGGCAGCGCCATGGGCTTGCTCGGCGTGGCCTACCGCTACGGCGGCACATCAGCCTCTACCGGCTTTGACTGCAGTGGCTTCATGCAACACATCTTTAAACGCGCCATGGGCCTGAACCTGCCGCGTACTTCTGCCGAACAAGCGCAAATGGGCGTTGCCGTGAGCCGTTCCGAATTGCAGCCGGGCGACATGGTCTTTTTTCGCACCATGGGTCGTGGCCGTATTTCCCACGTCGGCCTCTACATCGGCAACAACAATTTCATTCACGCACCGAGGACGGGCAAACGTATCGAAATTACCAGCCTCGGCCACAAATATTGGAGCGCGAAATACGCCTTCGGCCGCCGTGTGAAGAAAAACGATCCTTCCCGTTTCTTAAACTGAGGTGAGCTATGGCAATGCCGCAAATGCCCAAATGGTATGACGACGACGGTCAGATCGTTTCCTGTACCGAAAAAGTCAAAGTCATGACCGAAAACTTGAACGAACTGTACCAAATGGCGCAGGACGCTTTTGAAGACGCCCTGCTGATGGGTTGCTCCGAAAAACAGTTGCGCGAATACTTCCGCGACTTAATGGCCGGGCTGGAAAACCCTTATCAAAAAAATGTTTAATTTCTTCAATCCATACAAAAAAAGGCCGTCTGAAAGTTTTTCAGACGGCCTTTTTTATCGGGCAATTGCCCTATTCTATTTCTAACATTCCACCACGCGCACGGATACGGGGACGGCTTTTTTCTGCAAGGTAACGGCCAGGCCGGCGAGTGAGGTTTCTTTGTAGGTTGCCTTCATATCGCGGCCGGTTTGCAGCATGGTTTGAATCACTTCATCAAGTGAAACTTTTTTGTCTGTGCCGTCTTCCAAAAGCGCAAGCGTGGCGAGCTTGAGGGCTTTTTCGGCAGCGATGCCGTTGCGTTCGATGCAGGGGATTTGCACCAAGCCGCCGACGGGGTCGCAGGTTAAACCCAAGTGGTGCTCCATGGCCATTTCGGCGGCGTTTTCCACTTGTTTGGGCGTGCCGCCGATGACTTCGGCGTATGCGCCTGCCGCCATGGAACACGCTACGCCGACTTCGCCTTGGCAGCCGACGTCCGCGCCGGAAATCGATGCGTTGGTTTTGTACAAAATGCCGATGGCGCCGGCAGTCAGCAGGAAGTCTTCAACACGCGATTGGTTGGCGTGCGGATTAAATTTGCGGAAATAGTGCAAGACGGCAGGAATAATGCCTGCCGCGCCGTTGGTCGGTGCGGTTACGACGCGGCCGCCGGCGGCATTTTCTTCGTTGACCGCCATGGCGTACACCATCGGCCAAAGTTGGGTATTGACGATTTCACTCTCGCGCAGGACTTTGAGTTTGGCCGCCAACTGCGGCGCGCGGCGGCGTACGTTCAAGCCGCCCGGCAATTGCCCTTCCGCACCCAAGCCGCGCTTGATGCAGTTTTCCATCACATCGGCCACGGCGGCCACACGGCAGCGAACTTCCGCTTCGTCGCAATCTGCCAACGCTGCTTCATTGGCCAACACGACTTCGGAAATATTCAACTGGTTCAGACGGCATTGTGCCAGCAACTCGTCGCAGTTTTTGTATGGATACGGCACATCGGCATTTTCCTGAGCCTCTTGTGCAAACCCTTCGTCTGTTACGACAAAACCGCCGCCGACCGAATAATAAATCTGCTCTTTCAGCTTCCGGCCGTCTGAATGGTAGGCGATAAAGTTCAGGCCGTTCGGATGTTTGGGCAACACTTTGTCGCCGCGGATGTCCAAATCTTTTTCGGGATTGAAGGCCATTTCGCGGCCGTTGAGTTTTAAAACGTGTTGCGTGCGGATGCGTTCCAAGCGTTGGGGGATGTCTGCCAGTGGAATATCGTGCGGCAGGCTGCCTTCCAAACCGAGCAATAATGCATCGAATGTACCGTGTCCGATACCGGTCAAAGCAAGCGAGCCGTACACTTCAATGACAATGCGCGCCACTTGTGTATCCAAGTTTTCGGCATGCAGCAAATCGGCAAAAGCGGCCGCAGCCTTCATCGGGCCGACGGTGTGCGAGCTGGACGGGCCGATGCCGATTTTAAAAATATCAAAGATGCTGATCATAATTTTCCTATCATTGTGTGTGCGGGCAGGCTGTTTTTCAGACGGCCTTAAGGCCTAAAGAGGAATCTTGTGCGCCGCTTGCCAATGCAAGTACCAAATGTCCGACAGTCATCAAAGGATCGCCTGCTTCCGGCGAGGTGTATTTCAGCGTCAGCGGTTTTTTACGCAAGGGTTCGTAACGGCTGACTCTACAATGCGTGTCTTCCAAACTTGTGGAACCGGCGCGGTATCTGTATGCCAACAGCCGTAAATCGTTCAAGTCCATTTTCATGCCGTTGTCCAACAATTCGCGCAACTGGTTTTCCCAGGCAATATCGTTGCTTCCGTCTTTAATGGCAATCAAGATGGACTTTTCGAGGATTTTTTTGATGTGCTGGTTCAAGGAGCGGATTGGGAAGTGCCCCAGCCACAACAAATCGGTCTCCGCAAATTGGGCGGAAAAATGCTCGATAAACCAGGAATGTAAACCTCGATAATCCGGCGAATGAAACAGGGTTGATTTAACCTTGTTGCCATCTTTATCCAACATGTAATGGCAGCCGATAATCACGCTGCAAGATTCGGCTGCCCATCTGGGGATAATGACTTTGGGGGTAAAGAGCGTTTCGAGGCGTTGCTCGGTAAATTGAGTGGTGAAATCAGGGTTGTATTGCAACGATGTCGGCAAATAGCCGCGCCAAAGGTACATGCCGATCCTGTTTTCGCCGATAACATCCAAAAGTTGTTCCAGCATGATACGGCTAGGACATGAAATAAATTCGTCCGCATCCAGCGGAAAAACGAAATCTATCGCTTCATCTTTTGCTACAAGCTGCTTCATCAGCTGGTTGACCAATTGCTCATGATTAAACTTGAGCGCTTGATATTGATAGATAAATATCGGCAAACCTTCTTCTTTCAATTGAATCAGGATTTCCCTTGTTCCATCGCTGCTGCCGTGATCGATGATGTGCATTTCATCCATCAGCTCGAGATTGTGACGGACAAACGATTCGATCACGTCGTTTTCGTTGCGCACCATGCTGATGCTGATTAGTTTTTTTCCCATAAATTATGCAATGTATTGATAGGTTTTAATCATCATTTTTCAGACGGCCTTGATCCAGCCGGCAATGCGTTTTTCAATCGCTTCGGCACTCAAACCCAAGTCGTCCAACAGTTTTTTCGGGTCACCGTGTTCGGTAACTTTGTCTTCTACACCCAACAGCAACACCGGTTTGCAGATGCCGTGTTTCGCCAACACTTCCAACACCGCGCTGCCTGCGCCGCCTTGTTCGGCGTTTTCTTCGGCGGTAACGATGTAATCGTGGCTTCGGGCGAGACGGACGATCAGCTCTTCATCTATCGGTTTGACAAAGCGCATATCGGCAACGGTCGCATTCAGTTTATCGGCAGCGGCCAATGATGGGGCAACCATGCTGCCAAAGGCGATAACGGCAATTTTCTCGCCTTCGCGACGGATGATGCCTTTGCCGATTTCAACGGTTTCCAGGCCGTCTGAAACAGTTGCGCCAGTACCCGTACCGCGCGGATAACGGACGGCGGACGGCGAATTTGCCTGATAGCAGGTTGAGAGCAGCAGGCGGCATTCGTTTTCGTCGCTGGGTGTGGCAATAATCATGTTCGGCACGCAGCGCAAAAAGCTCAAGTCGTACAAACCGGCATGGGTCGGGCCGTCTGCACCGACAATACCTGCGCGGTCGATGGCGAACAAAACAGGCAGGTTTTGCAAGGCAACGTCGTGCACCAACTGGTCGTAAGCGCGTTGCAGGAAAGTGGAGTAAATCGCTACAACAGGCTTGATGCCTTCGCATGCCAAACCGCCGGCAAAGGTAACGGCGTGTTGCTCGGCGATGCCGACGTCGAAATAGCGGTCGGGGAATTGCTGTTCAAACTCAACCAAGCCGCTACCCTCGCGCATGGCAGGCGTGATGGCAACCAAACGCTCGTCAGCCGCCGCTTGGTCGCACAGCCATTGGCCGAACACTTGCGTATAAGTCGGTTTGGCCGCGGCAGGTTTCACTTCCGGGGCAGGCACTTCGCTCGGCAG
Source organism: Neisseria sp. P0004.S004 (assembly GCF_051963335.1). Lineage (NCBI taxonomy): Bacteria > Pseudomonadati > Pseudomonadota > Betaproteobacteria > Neisseriales > Neisseriaceae > Neisseria > Neisseria sp. P0004.S004. The sequence goes on along the minus strand of NZ_JBQCUK010000002.1, from coordinate 158,715 downwards.
CTTGGCGACAGCGTGGTATTTGACGGGGTCGTTTTCGGCGAATTTGTAGCCGTTGCCTTTTTTGGTGATGACGTGCAACAACTGAGGGCCTTTGCGGCCGCGCAAGTCTTTTAATACGTCCACCAGATTTTCAACGTTGTGGCCGTCCACAGGGCCGGTGTAACGGAAACCGAAGTTTTCAAACAAAGACAGCGACTGTTTGGCGTATTCCGCTTCGCCTGCCAAGGTTTTGATTTTGTTTTCGACTTTTTGGGCAAGCTCCATCGCTCCGGGCAATTTGTCTAATACTTTGCTTGATTGGGCTTTGATGGTACTCAACAGGCCGTGCATATCGCGCACGACGTTGCTGGCGAGATATTTCGGCAGCGCGCCGACATTGGGGGAAATCGACATTTCGTTGTCGTTGAGGATAACCAGCAAATCGACATCCATATCACCTGCACAGTTCAGAGCCTCAAACGCCTGACCCGCTGTCATGGCTCCATCGCCGATAATAGCGACGCTGCGGCGGTTGTTGCCCAACTGTTTGTCCGCAACGGCCATGCCCAAGGCCGCGCCGATGGATGTGGAAGAATGCCCCACGCCGAACGCGTCGTATTCCGACTCGCTGCGTTTCGGAAAACCGGCCAAACCGCCGTATTGGCGCATGGTGTTCATTTGATTTTTGCGGCCGGTCAGGATTTTGTGCGGATAGCTTTGATGGCCAACATCCCAGACCAAATGGTCTTCGGGCGTGTCGTACACATAATGCAGCGCCACCGTCAGCTCGACCGCGCCCAAGTTGCTGGCGAAATGGCCGCCCGTCTTACCGACGGAATCCAACAGAAATTCGCGCAATTCGGCGGCGACTTGCGGCAGCTGTTTTTTCTCCAGACGGCGCAAGTCCTGAGGCGTATCGATCATATCGAGCAAAGGGCTTGGGTTCATGATTTTTGGCGGTGATTTTTTGTGTAACGGACGATTATATCAAGAGATTGCACAACTTGTTACAAATGCTTTCAGACGGCCCGAACCTTTATCCTTTATAATACTGCCAACTGAAAACACAAGGCCGTCTGAAATGACCCAAAACGCAAACAACCTCTGCTGGCTCGATATGGAAATGACCGGCCTCAACCCGGAACACGACCGCATTATCGAAGTCGCCATGATCATTACCGACTCCGATTTGAACGTACTGGCGCAATCGGACGTATACGTCATCCATCAAAGCGACGAATTGCTCGACAGCATGGACGAATGGAACACCGCCACCCACGGCCGTACCGGTCTGACCCAACGCGTACGCGAATCCAAACTGACCGAAGCCGAAGTCGAGCAAAACCTGTTGGACTTCATGTCCGCATGGATACCCGAGAAATCCACGCCCATGTGCGGCAACTCCATCCATCAAGACCGCCGCTTCATGGTCAAATACATGCCGCGTTTGGAAGCCTATTTCCACTACCGCAACTTAGACGTATCCACGCTGAAAGAATTGGCCAAACGCTGGAATCCGGCCGTCGCCAAAAGCGTGGTCAAACGCGGTTCGCACAAGGCATTGGACGACATCCTCGAAAGCATCGAAGAAATGCGCCATTATCGCGAGCATTTCCTCAAACTCCCTTCCGAACAATAATCCCAAGGCCGTCTGAAACCGGTTTGACACCGTTCAGACGGCCTCATCGGCTTCCTTCATCTCATGAAAATCACCAAAATCTTTACCTTCGATTCCTCGCACATGCTCGACGGGCATGACGGCAAGTGCCAAAACCTGCACGGCCACACCTACAAACTCGAAATCACCGTCTCCGCGCCCGTTATCCAAGGCGGCGCGAAAGACGGCATGGTGATGGACTTTACCGACCTGAAAGCCATCGTCAAACAACACATTACCGACCCGTTCGACCATGCCTTCATCTATCACGGCGACAACGAACGCGAAAGCCAAATCGCCGCGCTTTTGGAAGGCTGGAACATGAAAACCCTGCGCCTGCCCTGCCGCACCACCGCCGAAAACATGAGCGTAGAAATGTATGGCCGTCTGAAAAACGCCGGTGTCAAAGTGTGCAGCGTAAAATTATGGGAAACGCCGACTTCGTGTGCGGAATATGAAGGGGAATAAACCGCCATCCTGTATTTTTCAGACGACCTGTTCCCATAAATACCTCATACACTAAACATCAAAAGGAATCTTCATGAAACTCCTCTCCACCCTCCTCGTCCTCTTCGTCGCTATCGAACATTTCTACATCGCCTGGCTCGAAATGACGCAAATCCCAAGCGAAAAAGCGTCAGAGCTGTTCAACATGCCTTACGAATTTATGGAACAAAAACGCGTACAAACCCTGTTTTCCAACCAAGGTCTGTACAACGGCTTCCTCGCCATCGGCTTGGTATGGGCGCGCTTTGCCGCACCTGACAACGCCGTTTATGGCGCGACCATCCTGTTCCTCGGCTTCGTCCTCATCGCCGCCGCATGGGGCGCGTTTTCATCCGGCAACAAAGGCATTTTGTTCAAACAAGGCTTGCCGGCATTTTTGGCCGCCGCAGCCGTCATTGCCGCTTAAATACACACCAGCCATTCTTTCCCATTGAACTAACAGAAAGAATGGCTGCCTCACATCACTTCTTCAAACGCTTCACGACAACAATTCAATCCCACACACCTAATATTCATGACCATTCACATCACGCCGAACAATCCCCAATACCGCATTGTCGAAATCTTTGAAAGCCTGCAAGGCGAAGGCTGGAACACAGGCATGCCCGCCGTTTTCATCCGTTTGGGCAAATGCAATCTCGCATGCAGCTGGTGCGATACCGACTACCTCAAATTCGGCATGATGAGTCTGTCCGATATTTTAGGCCGTCTGAAAACCTACACAGCGCGCAACATCATCATTACCGGCGGCGAACCCACCATCCAACCGCATTTGAATACCCTGCTCAACGCACTCAAAGCCGAAGGCTATTTTCTGTGTATCGAAACCAACGGCCTCAACCCCGCTCCGCCGCAAATCGACTACGTTGCCACCAGTCCTAAAGCCTGTTACGCCGCCAAATACGAAAAAAGCTGCATCGAGAAAGCAGACGAAGTGCGCATTGTTGCCGACGGCGAAGTCATTGCGTTTTGTCAGAAAATGGAACACAAAATCCGCGCCCGGCATTACTACCTTTCCCCCTGCGAACAAGACGGCGCGATGAATATCTACGACACCATCCGCCAAATCGGTGTGTTAAACAGCCGACCCGACGCCCCCGTCCATTGGCAACTGAGCGTACAGACGCATAAGTGGGCAGGAATAGAATAATTCGTTTGAAATCAATCAAAAATTAAACCTTTACAAAATATTGAATGTAAATACCATTCGATATTCGACCAAATGCACTACTGGCAAAGCGCTCAGGCCGTCTGAAACCCTATTTCAGACGGCCTTTTTTGTTATAAAACTCTTGACCGATTACATAAGATTACGTAAAGTGTGCAACAGTTTTCATAAATTGGTAAAACCAATTTACCTGATGACTAACCGCATCTGAGGATGCAAATATCTATTCGAAAAACATTTATTGCTCAACACATCGTATCAAACCGCCATTACATTGACGGTTATGGTGCTTGTTGCCCCGAGGATATTCCTATGGCTCTCTTTCTCAGCATTTTTCCCATCATCCTGCTGATTTGGCTGATGGTTAAGAAAAACAGTATGCCGTCTTACATTGCGCTGCCGATTACTGCCTCGCTGATTTACGTCATCAAACTGTTTTATTTCGGCGACAACGCCATGTTGCTCAACGCAACGGCAGCGTCAGGCCTCGTTTCTACCCTGACCCCGATTACCGTGATTTTCGGTGCCATTATGTTCAACCGCATGATGGAAACCACCGGTTGTATCGACGTCATCCGCAAATGGCTGGCTACCATCAGCCCGAATCCGATTGCCCAATTGATGATCATCGGCTGGTCTTTCGCCTTTATGATTGAAGGCGCATCCGGTTTCGGTACGCCTGCCGCTATTGCCGCGCCAATCTTGATGAGCTTGGGCTTTAATCCGCTGAAAGTAGCCATCTTCACTTTGGTGATGAACTCTGTGCCCGTTTCCTTCGGCGCAGTAGGCACACCGACTTGGTTCGGTTTCGCGCCTTTGGGCCTGGATCAAAAAAGCATTATGGAAATCGGTATGCAAACCGGCGTCATGCACTTCTTCGCAGGTTTCATCATCCCTGTTATCGGCTTGAGCTTCATCGTGCCTTGGGCTGAAATCCGTAAAAACTTGGGCTTCATCGGCATTGCCGTATTCTCCTGTACCCTTCCTTATGTCGCATTGGCGATGGTCAACGAAGAATTCCCATCTCTGGTTGCCGGCGCAATCGGCCTGTTGGTATCCGTATTTGCGGCAAACCGCGGCTGGGGCTTGAGCAAAGATTACGCCAAAGACCCGAATGCAGAAAAAGTACCTTTCGCACAAGTTGCCAAAGCACTGGCCCCTTTGGGTATGCTGATCGGCATGCTGGTGGTCACCCGCATCAAACAGCTGGGCATTAAAGGCCTGCTGACCAGCAAAGAAGAATGGTTCAGCTTCCAACTGCCGTTTGATTTATCCAAAATCACCGTCAGCGACTCCCTGACCATCACCTTCGGCAACATCTTCGGTCAAGGTGTAAACGCTTCCTACCAAACCCTCTACGTTCCGGCTTGGATTCCGTTTGTCTTCACCGTTTGGATCTGTATCCTGCTGTACCAAACCAAATTCAAAGATGCATGGTCTTTCTACGCTGCAACGTTCAACCAAACCAAAAAACCTCTGCTCGCCCTGATGGGTGCGTTGATTATGGTTCAACTGATGATGGTTGGCGGCGATGACTCCATGGTGAAAATCATCGGTAAAGAATTTGCAGCGATGGCAGGCGAACACTGGGTGTACTTCTCCCCTTACCTTGGCGCAATCGGTGCATTCTTCTCAGGCTCCAACACTGTATCCAACCTGACCTTCGGCCCGATTCAACAACAAATCGCGCTTGATACCGGCCTGTCCGTTACCCTCATCCTCGCCCTGCAATCCGTCGGCGGCGCAATGGGCAACATGGTCTGCATCAACAACATCATCGCCGTGTGCAGCGTGTTGAACGTGAACAACGCCGAAGGCGCGATCATCAAGAAAACTGTTATCCCGATGAGCATCTATGGCGTCATCGCCGTGACTATCGCTTCAATTTTCTTCTTGTAAACCGCTTCATATCAAAGGCCGTCTGAATATTCAGACGGCCTTTTTTGTATTCTTTCGCTATATTTCTTAAAGAATCATTAATGTATATATTCCGCAACAATCCGCATAGCCACTTTGCAACACCAAATTACAAACAACTTTCTATTAATAAACAATCAGGTAATCATAAGTAAACACTGTTTTGCAATTTACCCAATTGCCACTACCGACAAAAAGCCTACAATACGCTTCATCTGCAAACGGAAACCCTTTCTCACTTTGCAAGATAACACACAACCCTCATATGGAGCTTAGATCATGAAATTACTTTCTGTTATCACTGCAGCCACATTGGCTACTGTTTCCTTCTCTGCTGCCGCTGCGCCTGCCGGCTTCGTTTCTTACCGTTGTGAAGGCGGCAAATCACTGAACGTAATGTACGGTTTCGACCGCAGCGGCCGCGCAGTTACTGCCGACGTAAACGCCGGTGGCAAAAAAGCCTCTTTGGTTGTCGACAAAAAACGTTCTGACAGCACCGGCACTACTTTCACCAACCGTCGCGGCTATGTAATGTCTGCCGGTTTCATCGACAAAAACACCCACACTACTTCTGAAGTAGTCGGTGTGAACGCCCCTAACGGCTCATTCCTGGTGAAAAACTGCGAACCACGTCCACGTTAATCCCAGTTTTCCTATTTAACCAAATCATCCCGGTTTGATAGAAAGGCCGTCTGAAAAACAATTTTCAGACGGCCTTTTGATTCAAGCATATAAAAAAGAGCGTGTACCGTACACGCTCTTTTTGTTTGTTCACACATCAATTAAATACGCATCGGCATTACGATGTATTTGAAGTTCGGATTATTCGGTACGGTAAACAGCGTTGAACGGTTGACATCGCCAAAAGCAAGCTGCATATCGTCGGAGTGGATGTTACGCAACACATCCATCAGGTAGCCGATGTTGAAACCGACTTCGAGTTCTCCGCCTTGGTAAGCGATTTCCAGCTCTTCGCGCGCTTCTTCCTGCTCATTGTTGCTACATACGACACTCAGCAAACCAGGCTGCAAGAACAGTCGCGCACCGCGGAATTTTTCATTGGCAAGAATAGCGGCACGCTCGAGCGCACCCAAAAGCTGGGTACGGGATACGAGGAAAATCTTGTCATTATCCAAAGGAATCACGCGGTTAAAGTCAGGGAACTTGCCGTCGATGACCTTGCTGACGATGGTTGTACCATTACATTGGAAGCGTACTTGATTGTCCAAAAGCTCAACGGTGATGGACTCGGACGGATTGTTCAACAGCTTGAAGAGTTCCAATACCGTTTTGCGCGGCAGGATGACTTCCGTTTTCGGCAGTTCCGCTTCAATTTGGCTGGCCGCATAAGCAAGGCGGTGGCCGTCGGTTGCAACAAGGCGCAGTTGGTTTCCTTCAACCTGCATCAGTAAGCCGTTGAGGTAATAGCGGATATCTTGAACCGCCATGCTGTATTGCACTTGCGAAAGCATGGTTTTGAAGGTTTCTTGAGTCTGCGAGAAAGTCGCGCTGACGTCGCTGCCGACATTCATCAACGGAAAGTCTTCGGCCGGCAGGGTTTGCAGGGCAAAACGGGATTTGCCCGCACGCAGAGTCAAACGGTTGTCCGCCCAATCCAGTGACACCAACGCACTGTCAGGCAGGGCGCGCAGGATGTCTTGGAATTTTTTAGCGTTGGTCGTAATACGGAAATCGCCTGCCTGACTTTCAGGGCCGGCGGTATTGATTTGAATTTCCAAGTCGGTTGCCAAAAGTTTGGTTTGTCCGTCTTTGCTTTCCAGCAACACATTGGACAAAATCGGCAGAGTATGGCGACGTTCGACAATACCGGTAACGGCTTGCAACGGCTTGAGCAGACTGTCGCGATCGGCTTGTAAAATCAGCATGTTCCATTCCTTTGAATTTGAAATCGGTTGATTTGGGTATTTTAAAATATTTTTTGTTTTCAGACGGCCTCATATTGACCTCAGGCCGTCTGAAATTGCATTGGGTCAGTTCTGAATCAGAATCAGCAGTTTTTCATAGTCTTGCGCCAATTCGGGATCTTCTTCGCGCAGTTTCGCCACCGCTTTGACACCGTGCATCACAGTCGTGTGGTCACGACCGCCGAACGCATCACCGATAGAAGGCAGACTGAGCGTGGTCAACTCTTTGGTCAAGCTCATTGCAACTTGGCGCGGACGGGCAATGTTACGCGTGCGTTTTTTGCCCAATATATCGCTGATTTTAATACGGTAGTATTTGGCTGTCGCATCGATGATGATGTCGGCGGTAATGACTTTGTGTTTCTCGGCAATAATATCCTGCAAAGCCGTACGCGCCAAATCCATGTCGATGACAGGACGGTTCATAAAACGGCTACTGGCGCTGACACGGTTGAACGCGCCTTCCAGCTCACGCACATTAGAACGGATCAGATTGGCAATAAACAAAGCGGCTTCGTCTTCGATACTGATACCGGCCGCTTCTGCCTTTTTCTGCAAAATCGCCACGCGCATTTCCAATTCGGGCGGTTCAAGTTCCAAAGTCAAACCCCATGAGAAACGGGATTTGAGACGGTCGTCCATACCTTCGATTTTGGCGGGCAATACGTCGCACGTCAGGATCAGCTGTTTTTTCTCGTTGTGGAAATGGTTGTACAGATAGAAGAACTCTTCCATCGTACGGTCTTTGCCTTTGATGAACTGGATATCGTCGATAATCAGTAGGTCATATTGTTTGTATTGTTGCTTGAACACATCATAAGTGTTGTTGCGCACTGCCTTCATAAAGCTGCGGATATAGTCGTCCGAGTGCATATAGCGCACTTTGGCATCGGGGCGGTTTTTCAGCAATTCGTTGCCGATGGCCTGCACCAAGTGGGTTTTACCCAAACCGGTACTGCCGTATAAGAAAAACGGGTTGTAGCCCTGCCCCGGATTTTCAGCAATCGCTTGGGCGGCTGCGGCGGCAAGGCGGTTGCCCTTACCTTCCACCAAAGTTTCAAATGTATAGTCGCGCGACAGATTGGTCTGTTCGTAGCGCGCTTCTTCCGCATCGTGTTGCGCGTCGGTTTTGGCTTTGGCAACTGCTTTAGACTCAGCCGGAGCGGCAGTTTGCACTTGAGGCTCATGCGGCAGGTTTTTCATGCGCTGCGCCAAAATCTCGGCAGCCGTCTTGGCAGCGGCAGGCTTGGAAACCGTTTCAGACGGCCTGTCTTCTTCTATTGCCGCAACGGTTTGCAAAGGCATTTGAACAGGCTCTACAAATTCTTCAACTTCAATGACTTCTTGCACTTGCACCGGCGCAACAGCCTGAGCCGCCATTTCATAATGCGTACCTACGCCCGGCTTAAACGCAAACGCAGCCTGCTGAGGCACCAATTCGGCACGCACGGCGTCAATTTTGGCGGCAAACTGGCTTTTGAGCATATTGCAGGCAAATTGGTTTTTACCATACACCACCCATACGCCGTTTTCTTCACCCACGGTCAAAGGCGCAATCCATTGCGCAAACTGCCCGGCAGGCAACATTTCGTGAAGGCGGCAAAGGCACAGCGGCCAAAATTCAGCTAACGTCATGAGATTAAGCTCGGAAAATGGAAGATTTGGGAAATACAAGAAGGCAGAGCAGACAGGCAATCCGATAAAAATCAAATTTTTACAATACTCCCGCTGCTTTCAGACGGCCTTGCGCACAGAGAAAAGCAAGGTTGGGCGATTATACCCATTCCGCTCTTTTTTATCCACAACCGCCGCAAAATTTTATCCACAAATTCTATCAATGCATAAAACCCGTTGTCACACTTTGGCCAACGAAAAGTTTTTATATTGATTGACAAAAGCAGTAAATTAGAGTGTAATTCACGGTTTAATTATCTACCAATTTTTAGGAAACATCATGAAACGCACTTATCAACCTTCCGTTACCAAACGCAAACGCACCCACGGCTTCTTGGTTCGCTCCAAAACCCGCGGTGGTCGCGCAGTATTGGCTGCCCGTCGCGCCAAAGGCCGCAAACGCCTGGCTGTATAATTTTGAATTACGGCTTCTCGAAGCAGTATCGCTTATTAAAAACGGATGATTTTTCATCCGTTTTTGCGTTGAAAAACCGACGCAGCCGCGATTTGCTGCAAGTCTCCCAGTCCGCAGACAACGCGCTCGGCCATCCGCGCCTTGGTTTGGTCGTCAGCAAAAAGACCGCCAAACGCGCCCATGACCGCAATTATATGAAGCGCGTCATCCGCGACTGGTTCAGGCTGAATCAACACCAGCTGCCGCCGCATGACTTTGTTGTGCGCGTGCGTCAGGCGTTTAATCGGGAAACTGCTCTGGAAGCCCGCAACCAACTTGCCCAGCTGATGAAAAAACGCTGATGAATACCCTGCTTTCCAAGCTCCTCCTTGCACTCATCCGCTTTTACCAATACTGCATCAGCCCCCTCATTCCGCCGCGCTGCCGCTATACCCCGACCTGTTCACAATACGCAGTCGAAGCCGTCAAAAAATACGGCGCATTCAAAGGCGGATGGCTGGCCATCAAACGCATCGCACGATGCCATCCTTTCGGCGGACACGGACATGACCCTGTTCCATAATGCTGCTGTCAACCATTTAAAGAACACGATTTCCTTTAATTTCCCGTCGGTTTCTATATAATGCCGTCTGAAGCAGTTTTCATCTCGATTACCTATCCGTCAACTCCAGGAATCTCTTATGGATTTTAAAAGACTAATGGCGTTTTTTGCCATTTCAGTGGCAATCTTTGCCGGCTGGGAACATTTTTTCCCCAGCCCCAAACCTAATCCGGCGCAACAAGCCGCGCAACAGCAAACGGCTGCTACTCCGGCAAAAGCCGCTGCCGAAGCCGCGCTAGCCCCGGCCTCTCCTATTACCGTTACCACAGACACGGTTAAAGCCGTCATTGATGAGAAAAGCGGCGACCTGCGCCAGCTGACCCTCTTGCAATACAAAGCAACCGGTGACGAACACAAACCTTTCGTCCTGTTTAACGACGGCAAGGAATACACCTACGTTGCCCAATCCGAGCTTTTGGACGCACAAGGCAACAACGTTCTGAAAGGCATCAGCTTTACCGCTCCGCAAAAACAATACAGTTTGGAAGGCGACAAAGTTGAAGTCCGCCTGAGCGCACCTGAAACCAACGGCCTGAAAATCGACAAAGTTTATACTTTTACCAAAGGCAGCTACTTGGTTAACGTCCGTTTCGACATTACCAACAGCAACGGCCAACCCGTCAACCTGAGCGCAGACTACCGCATCGTTCGCGACCACAGCGAACCTGAAGGCCAAGGCTACTTCACCCGCTCTTACGTCGGCCCGGTGGTTTACACCCCTGAAGGCGGCTTCCAAAAAGTCAGCTTCTCTGATTTGGACGACGATGCCAAGTCCGGCAAATCCGAAGCCGAATACATCCGCAAAACCCCGACCGGCTGGCTCGGCATGATTGAACACCACTTCATGTCCACTTGGATTTTGCAGCCTAAAGACGGCCAAAGCGTATGCGCTGCAGGCGACTGCCGTATCGACATCAAACGCCGCAACGACAACCTGTACAGCGCAAGCGTCAGCGTGCCTTTGGCCGCCATCCAAGCCGGTGCAAAAGCCGAAACTGCCATCAACCTGTATGCCGGTCCGCAAACCACTTCCGTTATCGCCAACATCGCCGACAAACTGCAACTGGCCAAAGACTACGGCAAAGTACACTGGTTCGCCTCCCCACTCTTCTGGCTCTTGAACCAACTGCACAACATCATCGGCAACTGGGGCTGGGCAATCATCGTTTTGACCATCATCGTCAAAGCCGTACTGTATCCATTGACCAACGCCTCTTACCGCTCTATGGCAAAAATGCGTGCCGCCGCACCTAAATTGCAAGCCATCAAAGAGAAATACGGCGATGACCGCATGGCGCAACAACAAGCCATGATGCAGCTTTACAAAGACGAGAAAATCAATCCGCTGGGTGGCTGTCTGCCTATGCTGTTGCAAATCCCCGTCTTCATCGGCCTGTACTGGGCATTGTTCGCTTCCGTAGAATTGCGCCAAGCGCCTTGGTTAGGCTGGATTACCGACTTGAGCCGTCCGGATCCTTTCTACATCCTGCCTTTGATTATGGCGGCAACCATGTTTGCACAAACTTATCTGAATCCGCCGTCAACCGACCCAATGCAGGCGAAAATGATGAAAATCATGCCTTTGGTTTTCTCCATCATGTTCTTCTTCTTCCCTGCCGGTTTGGTTCTGTACTGGGTAGTCAACAACCTCTTGACCATTGCCCAACAATGGCACATCAACCGCAGCATCGAAAAACAACGCGCCCAAGGCGAAGTTGTTTCTTGATAAAGGTTTAGGCAACACAAAGGCCGTCTGTTGTTCAGACGGCCTTTTTTTCTTTCCTCAAATACAGTTTGGGATTGAACCCAATCCAGTTTTAAGCGGCATGCAACACAAAAATCGTCGGGCGTTTTTTCAAATTCGGCATTTCTTTTCTTTTTCGCCACTGCGCAATCGTCTGGCTGATGATTTCCTGTGCCGGCAAGGTCAAGTCCGTAGCCACGCACAAGCGCGTTTCAGGATGCAGGTTTTCCACCGCATCAGCCAACAACGCATCGTTGCGATACGGCGTTTCGATAAACAGCTGTGTTTCATTCTGCTGGCGAGAACGTTGTTCCAAAGCCTTTAAACTCTGAATACGCTCATTTTTTTCAGACGGCAGATAACCCTTAAATGCAAAGTTCTGACCATTCGCACCCGAAGCCATCAGCGCCAGCAACAAACTGGACGGCCCGACCAAAGGCCGTACTTCAAAACCGTGTTTATGCACCAACGCCACCAAATTCGCACCCGGATCGGCAACAGCCGGGCAACCTGCCTCGCTGACAATACCCATACTGCGCCCTTCTTGCAAAGGTTTCAGTAATTCCGGCAAAGTCTTCAAATCCGTGTGTTCATTCAGCGTTTGCAGATTCAGCTCGCGGATAGGCGTAGTTACGCCCAAATGTTTCAAATGCGCGCGCGCTGTTTTTTCCGCTTCCACGACAAAATCCGTCAGCCCGACAATCGCCTGTTGCTCATGCGGCAACAGGCATGGCGTATCAGGCGCACCCAAAGGGGTAGGAATCAAATACAAAATCGGTTTCATTCTTGCAACTCCCAAAAATCTCAGGCCGTCTGAACACATTCAGACGGCCTCAAACTATAAAACTTCCACACCTTCGTTTTTCAAAAAATCAATCAGACGGAAAATCGGAAGGCCGATCAAAGCATTCGGATCCGTACTTTCAATACGCTCCAACAAAGCGGCTCCCAAACCCTCGCTCTTCGCCGCACCGGCACAATAAACCGCATCCGGCTCGCGTTCCAAATATCGGCTGATTTGTTCCTGCGACAACTGGCGCATGGTAACCACCGTATGATCGACATGATGCTGAACCTTGCCCGTAGCAGTATTCAAAAGCACGATTGCGCTGTAAAATTCAATCCGTTTTCCACTTAAGTTTTCCAGCATCTGTTGTGCATTTGCGACGTTCATCGGTTTGCCCAACTGCCGTCCTTCGCACCATGCCACTTGGTCTGCGCCGATAATCAGCGCGACAGGAAAAGCTGCTACCAATGAACGGGCTTTGCCTTCCGCCAAACGCAGCGCCGTTTCGCCTGCATGTTCGCCCGCAATAGGCGTTTCGTCAAAATCAGGCGATGCCGTCTGAAAATCGATACCCAAACGGCGAAGCTGTCCGCAGCGGAAAACCGAACTCGACCCTAAAACCAAAGGCAGTTTTACTTCCATATTTTTACTTAAAAACATTGACGTTAGACCGCCGAAATTATATCATACTCCGTTTATGTCATACCCTAATTTGATTGACCCAGAAGTTTTCGCCGCCGAAGGGCAGAATCTGCAAGGCAGCTTCCTGCTCGAAGAATTGGATGAACGAGTCAGTTCGCACGATTATCCGGCCGACAAACAGACACGCGTGTCGTTTACGCTGCAAGGCGGCCGCGACCGGCTGCAACGTCTGTTTCTCGATTTGAACGTCAAAGCCGACATGCCCCTGATTTGCCAGCGCTGCATTACGCCCATGCCGTTTCTACTCGATGAAACCAGCCGTATCGTCTTGTTTGCCGATGAAGAGAGTTTGGACGAAGCCATGCTTGCCGATGAAGAATTGGAAGGCATACTGCTCGAAAAAGAGCTAGACGTACGAACTCTGGTCGAAGACCAAATCCTGATGTCGCTCCCTTTCTCCCCTCGACACGAAGACTGCGGCAACAATGGAACACTGGACGAAGTCAATCGGGACAAACCAAACCCCTTCGCTGTTTTAGCAGGTTTGAAAAGCAGTTAATTAGGACACAGTTTATTTATCTAGGAGCTTGAAATGGCCGTTCAACAAAACAAAAAATCCCCTTCTAAACGCGGTATGCACCGTTCACACGACGCTCTGACTGCGCCTTCTCTGTCTGTCGACAGCGCAACCGGCGAAGTGCATCGTCCACACCACATTTCTCCAAACGGTATGTACCGTGGCCGTAAAGTGGTAAAAGCTAAAGGCGAATAATCCGTTCGTCTGACTGAAAAAGCCAGAATATTGCCATGCAATGACTGGCTTTTTTGCATTGCACCCTGTATTTTCCTCTTCGGAAGCACACCATGAAACGTAAAATCTGGTACACCTACGACGACATCCACCGCGTAATCAAAGGATTGGCGGAAAAAATCCAAAACTCCGGCACCAAATACGATGCCATGATTGCCATTGGCGGCGGCGGTTTTATCCCTGCCCGCATGTTGCGCTGCTTCTTGGAAATCCCGATTTACGCCGTGACCACAGCCTACTACGACAACGATCACGAAGGTCAAGTGACCGATGAAGTGAAAAAAGTCCAATGGCTTGATCCCGTTCCCGATGTACTGAAAGGCAAAAACGTATTGGTTGTTGACGAAGTGGACGACAGCCGCGTTACCATGGAATTCTGCCTGAACGAATTGTTGAAAGAAGATTTCGGCACCATCGGCGTGGCAGTATTGCATGAAAAAATCAAAGCCAAAGTCGGCAAGATTCCCGAAGGCATCCCTTATTTCAGCGGCATTACCGTGGAAGACTGGTGGATCAACTATCCTTGGGACGCACTGGACATCGACGAACACAATAAATTGGCCGCGCAAAACCGATAAATCCGGCATGACCATCGCAACAAGCCTTTCCATCTGATTTTCAATCTATCTCCTGAAAATCAGATGAGTGTGCTTGTCCGATGGTCCGAGGCCGTCTGAAACACACAAACCGGAGAACAACATGATTACACTGGCCGTAGATGCCATGGGCGGAGATGCAGGCCTTGCGATTACCGTCCCCGGTGCAGTGGATTTCCTCAAACAACAATCCGATGTACATCTGATTATGGTCGGCGATGAAGCAGCAGTCCGCCAAGCATTAAGCTCGGCAGGCGCGCCTATGGACCGCATCACCGTCTGCCATGCAGCACAAGTTGTTGAAATGGATGAAGCGCCGCAATCCGCGCTGAAAAACAAAAAAGAATCATCCATGCGCATCGCCATCAACCAAGTTAAAGAAGGCAACGCGCAAGCCGCCGTATCAGCAGGCAATACCGGCGCACTGATGGCGACCGCCCGATTCGTCCTCAAAACCATTCCCGGCATTGAGCGCCCCGCTATCGCCAAATTCCTGCCTTCCGACAGCGAACACGTTACTTTGGCTTTGGATTTGGGTGCCAACGTTGACTGTACGCCCGAACAACTGGTTCAATTTGCCATCATCGGCAGCGAGCTGGTACACGCCCTGCACCCCGAAAAAGGCAGTCCGCGCGTCGCCCTTTTGAACGTCGGCACAGAAGACATCAAGGGTACGGATGCCGTCAAACAAACCTTTAAACTGTTGAGCAGCAGCAAACTCAACTTCATCGGCAATATCGAAAGCAATAGCGTTTTGTATGGCGAAGCCGATGTCGTTGTCGCAGACGGATTTGTCGGCAACGTTATGCTCAAAACCATCGAAGGCGCGGTTAAATTCATGAGCGGCGCTATCCGCCGTGAATTCCAAAGCACCCTGTTCAACAAACTTGCCGCCATTGCCGCCCTGCCCGCGCTCAAAGGCTTGAAAGGCAAACTGGATCCGCGCAAATTTAACGGCGCCATCCTGCTTGGCCTACGCGGTATCGTGATTAAGAGCCACGGCGGAACCGACGAAGTCGGCTTCCGTTATGCTTTGGAAGAAGCCTACCACGAAGCCAAATCTGCCGGCCTCGCCCAAATCGAACAAGGAGTAGCCACCCAGTTGGCCGCTTTAGAAGCCGCCAAAGCAGAAGCAGAGCAGGAAGAAACCGCCGCTCCGGCCACGGAAGCTTAAGGCTGATATACACAGGCCGTCTGAAACTTCAAAATGTTCAGACGGCCTGTTTTTATCTTTGAAACACCAACTTCATGCTTCATATTGGGAATTTCCCCATTTTCGCTTACAATATCCGACTATCTGAATTAACTCTCTAAAAAGGCCGTTCTCATGCAATATGCCAAAATTTCCGGCACAGGCAGCTATCTTCCTGCCAACCGCGTCAGCAATGACGACCTTGCCAAAAAAGTGGACACTTCCGACGAATGGATTACCACGCGTACAGGCATCAAATTCCGCCATATTGCAGACGAGGGCGAAAAAACCAGCGACTTGGCCGCCGAATCAGCACGTCGCGCCTTGGCAGATGCCCATTTACAGGCTGACGACATCGACCTGATTATCGTTGCCACAGCCACTCCCGATATGCAGTTCCCCTCCACTGCGACCATCGTTCAGCAAAAATTAGGCATAACCAACAGCTGCCCTGCCTTTGACGTCCAAGCCGTGTGCGCCGGTTTTATGTATGCCATGACCACTGCCAATGCCTACATCAAAAGCGGCATGGCGAAAAACGCTTTGGTTATCGGCGCGGAAACCTTCAGCCGCATCGTCGATTGGAACGACCGCACCACCTGCGTCCTCTTTGGTGACGGCGCAGGCGCGGTTGTCTTAAGCGCATCTGACGAACCGGGCATCATCCACAGCAAACTCAAAGCCGACGGCAACTACCTCAACCTTTTAAACGTCCCGGGACAAATCGCCAACGGCCAGGTTTGCGGGTCGCCCTACATCAGCATGGACGGTCCCGGCGTATTCAAATTTGCCGTCAAAATGCTGGCAAAAATTGCAGATGACGTTATCGAAGAAGCCGGTTACACCGCCGACCAAATCGATTGGATTGTGCCGCACCAAGCCAACAAGCGCATTATCGACTCTACCGCCAAACACTTGGGTTTGAGCATGGACAAAGTGATCTTGACCGTCCAAGACCACGGCAACACTTCCGCAGCCTCCATTCCGTTGGCACTGGATGTCGGCATTAAAAACGGCCAAATCAAACGCGGACAAAACCTCTTGCTCGAAGGCATCGGCGGCGGTTTTGCCTGGGGTGCGGTTTTGGTGAAATACTAACGGTTGGGCCGTCTGAATATCCCTTTCAGACGGCCTATTCTGCTCAAACCCATGAAATCCCTAACGTTTGCATTCTGCATCAGCAGCCTGTTTTTAAGCATAACGGCTGTAATATTGCCCAAACTGGCAATCGCCTATCTCGCACAGAGCGCATACGTTTTCCTGCTTTACTACCAAGACAAACAGCGCGCACGCAACCACGGCAGGCGCATACCCGAAGCAAAATTGCATCTGCTCAACCTGCTTGGCGGTTGGCCGGGCGGTTATTGCGGCAGCCTTGCATTCCGGCATAAAACCAGCAAATCCGGATTTATCCGCACCTTCCGACTGGGTGCCGCAACCAATACTGCCGCCACCCTCCTTCTGCTGGCAGATACCCTAAAACATTCAAACCAATAAGGAATTACCATGTCTTTCGCATTCTTCTTTCCTGGACAAGGCTCACAAAGCCTAGGCATGATGAACGGCTTTGCCGAACAAGCCATCGTTAAAGCCACATTTGACGAAGCTTCCGCCGTATTGGGTCAAGACCTGTGGGCAATGATTAACGGCGAAGATGCCGAATTAATCGGTCAAACCGTCAACACCCAGCCCATCATGCTGGCTGCCGGCATTGCCACCTACCGCGCCTACTTAGAAGCCGGCGGCAAAACCCCTTCCGTCGTTGCAGGCCACAGCCTCGGCGAATACACCGCCCTCGTCGCTGCCGGCGCATTGGATTTTGCAGACGCAGTCAAACTCGTCCGCCTGCGCGCCGAACTCATGCAATCCGCCGTACCGCAAGGCGTAGGCGCAATGGCCGCTATTTTGGGTTTGGAAGACGAACAAGTCAAAGCCATTTGCGCCGAAGCCGCACAAGGCGAAGTCGTTGAAGCCGTCAACTTCAACTCCCCAGGCCAAGTCGTGATCGCCGGCAACACCGCCGCAGTCGAACGCGCCATGGCCGCCGCCAAAGAAGCCGGAGCCAAACGTGCCCTGCCGCTGCCCGTTTCCGTTCCCTCACATTGCAGCCTCATGAAGCCCGCAGCAGAAAAACTTGCCGAAGCACTGAAAGACATCACCATCAAACAACCGCAAATCCGCGTCATCCATAACGCCGATGTTGCTTCTTACGATGATGCCGACAAAATCAAAGATGCCCTAGTACGCCAACTGTACAGCCCGGTGCGCTGGACAGAAACCGTCAACGCGCTTGTTTCCGAAGGCATCACCGAATCCGCCGAATGCGGCCCCGGCAAAGTCCTCGCAGGCCTCGCCAAACGCATCAACAAAGAAGCCGTATGCAGCGCATTGACCAATGCCGACCAAGTGGCTACATTTATTGAAGCCCATTAAAACGTTTTCAGACGGCCTTATCCTGTCAGGCAAGGCCGTCTGAAAAATCAGCCCACTCCAATCCGAATACATTATGAAAAAAACCATTATTCTTGCCGTTCCCTACATGTACGGACTGGATCAATGTATCGAAAAAAATCTGCGTTTTCTTGGCTTTGATGTCATCAACCTGTGCTATGACGACCGGGATTCCTATTACCCGAACTTGGGCAGCAGACTCAAAAACCTCTATCACAAACACATCACCAAAGACGGCAACTATAAAAAATACCTCAAATACAGCCGCCACTTCGACGACATTCAGCAAAAATTGGCCTCGCTAAACGGTAAAAAAGCCGACTATGCGCTCTGTATCCGCGCCAATATTTACCCCAAAGAAATCATCGCCACCATTCGAGAACACAGCAACATTTGCGTGAATTATCAATGGGATGGCGTAGGGCGCTTCCCAGACATTATTGAATATTTGGATTATTTTGACCAATGCTGGGTTTTCGATCCCGATGATATTCAAAAATATCCACAATGCCGTTTCAAAGCCACCACCAATTTTTACTTTGACTTTCCCGTGGCTGAATATGCACCCACTAACAAACTCTACTTTTTAGGCGGCTACGAACTTAGACGCGAAGAGCAAACCAAACGTTTTATCCAAGAAACTGAACGCCTCAACCTACCCTTGGATTTCCATATCTACTGCAAAGACGACAGGGCCGAAAAAGCCTTCGGACACAACGGCATCCGCTATCTCGACCGCAGTAGCATCCTCAGCTTTGAAGAAAACCTCAGCCAAGTACAAAGTTGCGGTGCGGTCGTCGATTTTGCACAATTCGAACATTACGGCTTATCATTCCGTATCTTTGATGCGTTGCGTTTCGATAAAAAACTGATTACCACCAACAAACATATCTTAGAGACCGACCTATACCACCCAGACCGTGTGTTCGTATGGGACGGCGGTAGTTTAGACGCATTGCCTGAATTTTTGGCACGCCCGTATCAGCAACCTGACCCTGAAATCAAAGCCTATTATTCATTTACACAATGGCTAAACCGCCTGCTCGGAATTGATTAACCCTATGCCGATAGCAAATATTCCTGTCTGAGAAAATATTATATTGAATACATTATGAGTAAGAAAAAAGTCATTCTCGCCATGCCGGAACTCTTTAAAATCCACGAACTCATTATTGAGAACTTGGAAAAATGCGGATTTGAAGTGCTGTCTCTGACCTATGAAGAAAAAGAGTTCAAATACAAAAATGTATTTCAACGGCTGAAAAAAATCTGGTATCGAAATATTCTTGGACAAAAAGACTTCAAAAAACGGACCATGTTCCGCGCCGTAGAAGAACGCCTCAATACCCTGTTAAGCGAACATCCCGAACAAGCAGATTATTGCTTCATGATTTGGCTGGGCGCCTATCCAAAAGACTTTATCGCCAAGCTCAGAGCGCATTCCAAATTGATGGTGTACTACAACTGGGAAGCCCTAACTTTCTTAAAAGAAGACTTCGACAACATCGAATTTTTCGACAAATTTTACTTTTTCGATCCGTTTGACCAGGGCAAACATCCCGAATACACCGAAAAACTCTTTCCAACCACCAGCTTCTACTTTGACTGCTTCAGGCCGTCTGAAAACCCGCAAAACAAAATCTTGTTTATCGGCTCGTACGCTGCCGACCGCAACAACGACATCCGCGCATTTTGCGAAGCTGCACGTTCAATCGGTTTAGAAATAGATTTCCGCTTGGCCAGCAAGAAAATCGAAGAAGAAAAAGCGGCTTTGGGCATTCCCGAAGTCGAGTTCTTCTCCTTTGAAAACGCTCTCTCCTATCGTCAGAACTTAGAAGAAGCGGCCAAATCCTCCGTATTGGTGGATTTCCTCAACCGCAAGCACTACGGTCTCTCTTTGCGGATTTTCGAAGCGATTAGTTTGGACAAAAAACTGATTACGACCAATCCGACCATCGTACATTACGATTTTTATCACCCGAACAATATGTTCTACTGGGACGGAAGCAACCTTGAAGAACTCAAAGCCTTCCTGACCTTGCCGTATATACCGCTTGCCCCCGGCCTGAAGCACAAATACAGCTTCAGCAACTGGATCAGCTGCGCCTTTAACATCGAACCCAACATCCCCATTACCCTACCCCAAGCGGACCCGTCCATTTTGGAGAAACAGCATGTTTGAAAAAGAAAAACTACTAACTGCCGTCCTGCCAGTCAGACAAAGGCCGCCTGAAAAAAACACACGGCACATCGTCTATGCAGCCGATCAAAATTACATCCGACATATCGGCACATCTATGCTTTCCGTATTGGAAAACAACCACTTCCCCATCCACTTCCACCTACTGGTCAGCGGATCGGAAAGCTACGACTTCAGCATTTTCAACCATCTCGAAACCATCAACCCCAACTATGCAGTAACGGTTTACCATCTCAACACCGAATACTTTACCACCCTGCAAACCAACGGCTATTTCACCATAGCCATGTACTACCGCATGTGCATACCTGCCATACTTGGCAGCATCAGCGATACTGCTCTTTATCTCGACACCGACGTATTATGCTTGGGCGACATCTCCGAACTCTTTACCATAGACCTTACAGGCCAACTCGTCGCGGCAGCTCCCGATACCATATTCCGCGCTTATATCTGCAAGCTAAATCCTGTTGGCTTCAACGACACCGCCCCCTACTTCAATTCCGGCGTATTACTGTTCAACATCCAAAACTGGAACGATTCACAAACAGACAATATATTACAAAACAAAATAGAAGCCGTGGAAAACGCCAACATCCGCCTATCATGCCCCGACCAAGACATCCTCAACCTTACTTGTATCAATAAAATCCGCTGGCTTCCCGATACATACAACTGGATACATTGGCAAAAAAAAGCTTATGAATTAAACAAAAACCCAAATGCAATCAAACTCGTACACTTTACCGGCCACGTCAAACCATGGCACGTCTTAGGTTTTCATCCCATTTACGACCGCTACTATCAAAAGTCGCCTTGGAACGAAGGATATATTCATCAACCGTTAAACACATGGCTGCCCTTTCCTAAGCCCTACCAAGCCTTCAAACAAGCCGCCAAAAGACTTTCAAAGCAAGGGGATAAAAAACAAGCCTGGGCATATTACAAAGAATACCTGCTCAGAAAACTCAATCCAAACAGATTCAAAGCACCAGATTTTTAACTGTCAAATAGAAAGTTCAGACGGCCTACTTAAGAAAATTAGATTAAAAAACCTATTCGTGGTATAAGGCCGTCTGAAACCATTTTTCCAATCGCAATTAAGGAATAAAACATGAGTACACAAGATTTGAGCGGCAAAATCGCTTTGGTAACCGGTGCATCGCGCGGTATTGGTGCGGCGATTGCCGATACTTTGGCTGCGGCCGGTGCAAAAGTTATCGGTACAGCCACCAGCGAAAGCGGCGCGGCTGCAATTAGCGAGCGTTTGGCGCAATGGGGTGGCGAAGGCCGTGCATTGAATTCTGCCGAACCTGAAACCATCGAAAACCTGATTGCCGACATCGAGAAAGAATTCGGCAAACTGGATATTCTGGTCAACAACGCCGGTATTACCCGCGACAACCTCCTGATGCGCATGAAAGAGGAAGAGTGGGACGACATCATGCAGGTTAACCTCAAATCTGTGTTCCGCGCCTCCAAAGCCGTATTGCGCGGCATGATGAAACAGCGTGCCGGCCGCATCATCAACATCACATCCGTTGTCGGCGTGATGGGCAATGCCGGTCAGACCAACTATGCTGCGGCAAAAGCAGGCTTGATCGGTTTTTCCAAATCCATGGCGCGTGAAGTCGGCAGCCGTGGCATTACCGTCAACTGCGTTGCCCCAGGCTTTATCGACACCGATATGACCCGCGCCCTGCCGGAAGAAACCCGCAAAACCTTTGAAGCGCAAACTTCTTTGGGCAAATTCGGTGAAGCGCAAGATATTGCCGATGCAGTCTTGTTCTTGGCTTCTGATCAGGCAAAATACATTACCGGTCAGACACTTCATGTCAACGGCGGCATGTTGATGCCTTAAACCGTTTGTTTATTTAAAGGCCGTCTGAATATTTCAGACGGCCCTTTTTGTCAATCAAAACACTATTTTACATTCTATCTTGATATAATCTTAATAATCCGTTAGATAACGCTCGAAACAGTAAATCCAAATAAGCATGATACGGGAAATCAAATCGCAGAAATGAAGTTCATTCTGTGCGTTTTTATTTGGGTTTACTGTCGGTTTTCGACGTGTTTCAGACGGCCTCTATATAACAATATTTACTTTTAATGAAAGGCCGCCCACTCTATGCACGAATTTTCCCTTGCTCCCATTGTCATTGTTCTGTTGGTTGCCGTTATTACGGTTATCTGCTGCCGCAAATTCAACATTCCTTCCATGCTCGGTTATCTTTTGGTCGGTTTTATTGCCGGTCCGGGTATGTTCAAACTGATTCCGCAAAGCCACGCTACCGACTATTTGGGCGAAATCGGCATTGTGTTCTTGATGTTCAGCATCGGCCTCGAATTCTCCCTGCCTAAACTCAAGGCCATGCGCCGCCTCGTATTCGGTTTGGGCGGTTTGCAAGTCATCGTTACCATGCTCTCGATTATGGGCATTTTGATGGCGATGGGTACGCCGTTTAACTGGGCGTTTGCCACCGCCGGCGCACTGACCATGTCGTCCACCGCCATCGTCAGCCGCATTTTGTCGGAGAAAACCGAGCTGGGTCAGCCGCATGGTCAAATGGCCATGGGCGTTTTGCTGATGCAGGATATTGCCGTTGTACCGCTGATGATTCTGATTCCGGCGCTTGCAGGCGGCAGCGAAGGCAACTTGTGGGTAGAACTGGGCTTGGCCGGCTTGAAAATGTTGCTGACCTTGGGCATTTTGTTCGTTATCGGCAGCCGTGTGATGTCGCGCTGGTTCAGACTGGTTGCCAAACGCAAATCGTCCGAACTCTTCATGATCAACGTTTTGCTGGTTACTTTGGGCGTAGCCTATCTGACAGAACTTGAAGGCCTGTCCATGGCATTGGGCGCATTCGTCGCCGGTATGCTGCTTTCCGAAACCGAATACCGTATTCAGGTGGAAGACGACATCCGCCCATTCCGCGACATCCTGCTCGGCTTCTTCTTCATCACCGTCGGCATGAAGCTGGATATTCAAGCGCTGATCGGCAATTGGCAGCAAATTCTGATTTTGTTGGTCATCCTGTTGGTCTTGAAAGCACTGATCGTTTTCGTCATCGCTTTGCGCATGAAAAACCCTGTGGGCGACAGCCTCAAAAGTGCGCTTTATTTGGCGCAAGGCGGCGAGTTCGGCTTTGTGATGCTGGCTATTTCCAGCAAAATCAATATGGTTTCGCCCGAATTGGAACAAGCGGCCACTGCAGCCGTATTGCTCTCCATGATTGCCGCTCCATTCATTTTGGGCAGCAGCGATGCCATCATCGGCCGATTCGTCAAATCCGACTGGGACATGAAAGCCTTGGACTTGCACTCCATGCTGGTGGAAACCATGAGCAAATCCGAACACGTCCTGATTATCGGTTTCGGACGTGGCGGTCAATCGGTTGCCCGTGTATTGGCGCAAGAAGGCATCCCCTACTTTGCCCTCGACTTGGACATTGCCCGCGTACAAGTGGCACGCAACGCAGGCGAACCGGTTTCCTTTGGCGATGCCAAACGCCGTGAAGTCTTGGAAGCCGCCGGCTTGGGACGCGCCAAAATGGTAGTCATTACGCTGAACAATATGCACGAGACCCAACATGTTCTCGGCAACATCATGTCCATGCATCCGAGCATGCCGGTTTATGTTCGCGCCACCAATGACGATTACGTCAAAACCTTTACCGAAATGGGCGCGGAAGAAGCCGTTTCCGACACCAAAGAAACCAGCCTGGTGCTGGCAAGCTATGCCATGTTGGGCCACGGCCTCTCCTACAACCACGTTTATCAAACCATAACCCATATCCGTCACAGCCGCTATGCATCGTTGCAAGACTTGTTTATCGGCAGCGACGATGACAGCTTCTCAGACGAAGACAGCAAAGCCATCTCCCGTCACGCCTTCCCGTTGCACGGCGAGGCACACGCCATCGGCAAAACCATCCGCGAATTGCCCTTGTCCGCCCATCATCTGAAGCTATTGTTTATCCGCCGCAAGACCGGAAAAATCCAAGAACTTGATCCTGATTTTGTTTTGAAAAACGGTGATATTTTGATTGTCGCAGGCAAGCAGGAAGAAATTATTTCCTTTGAAAACTGGTGCTTGCAAGGAGATATCTAATAATCGGCAAATAAATCTTGCGCGCATCAGAATTTTTTGGTTTAATAGCGTCTTCGCAATTTTGCGCACGGGTGATTAGCTCAGTTGGTAGAGCGTCTGCCTTACAAGCAGAATGTCGGCGGTTCGACTCCGTCATCACCCACCACTTTCCTTTTCATTGTCTTTGACAGTGGATGCGCGGTGGTAGCTCAGTTGGTTAGAGTACCGGCCTGTCACGCCGGGGGTCGCGGGTTCGAGCCCCGTCCGCCGCGCCATTATTTAAAAATACTGATTTTTCAGTATCTCCCTTTTACGGGTGATTAGCTCAGTTGGTAGAGCGTCTGCCTTACAAGCAGAATGTCGGCGGTTCGACTCCGTCATCACCCACCACTTTCCTTTTCATTGTCTTTGACAGTGGATGCGCGGTGGTAGCTCAGTTGGTTAGAGTACCGGCCTGTCACGCCGGGGGTCGCGGGTTCGAGCCCCGTCCGCCGCGCCATCAAGTTAAAAATAAAAAATACCGGTTTTTACCGGTATTTTTTTCGTCTGTACCTTATGCCTTTTCGTAAAAAGGCCGATTATTTAGACAAGAGAAGCCGGAAATAAACTTAAAACATACGTCTTAAATACTGAAGATAAAACCATCCATCTCAAGCTGATTCACACCAAACGTTTATTCATCCAATTCCTGAATCATCTTTTAAAATAGACATAAATACTTGCCTCCTCTTCTTACACAAAGGCCGTCTGAAACGTCAATACATTTTCAGACGGCCTTTTTTAGCTTATCAAACCTGATACCTAATCATGCAGGAAGCTTTAGCATCAATCCAATGATCGCCACCGGGCTGAACAATTTTAGACACCAGCTTATCCAAATCGCGTAAATAATCGGTCGACTTCGGGCTGTTGATAATGACGACAACCACTAACGGCTTTTCGCCCAACCAATACCCTGCCAATGCGCGGACATCTTTGAGCGTACCGGTTTTGAGGCGCAGGTTTTCACCGGGCTGTTTCAAGCGTGTTTTAAGCGTGCCGTCTTTACCGGCAATCGGCAGCGTACTGATAAACTCGTTTTTAAACGGGCTGAAGTAGGCTTTTTCCAACATTTGCGCCATCATTCGCGCATTGAGCCGTTCTACGCGGGACAGGCCTGAGCCGTTTTCCAACACCAGCCCTTCCGTATTGATACCGGCAACCGCCAACTCGCTTTTTACGATAGAGGCAGCCTTGGCCTGCGCCTGCTTGTAATCAGATATATGTCCGGCAAATTTAAGGAAAACCGAACGGGCAATCAGATTATTGGAATGCTTGTTCATATCGGTGAGGATATCGGCAAGCGGTTTGGATTGATGACTTGCCAAAATATGCGCGTCATGAGGCGCGACACCTGTTGTCAGGCCGTCTGAAACCGTGCCGTCTTGTTGACGCCATTGGTTGACAAAACTTTTGCCGACAAATTCTTTCATGCTGTACATATTCAGATACAGCTCTTTGCCCAAACAACTTTCCGGCAGCTTGCCCGATACGGTCAGCGTATTGTTTTTATAGGAAGTCTTCATGTGGTTTTTTAAAACGCTGCACTTCCCTTCCTTATCTTCAAGTGTTAATTTGTTTTGAATGTTCAGATTCGGCAGCGGCGGATTGGTACGGATGACCAAGCGTCCGTCTGCTTCTTTTTCGGCGCTAAGTTCAACGGTTTTATACGCCAACATATTGGGGTCGGGCGGCGTCATAAAGCTTTCGGCAGAATCGGAAGCAAAATCATCCGGATTCTTCACATCGCCCCACAGGCTGCGGTCGAGTATCAGATGTCCGTCAATATGGCGTATGCCCTTATCGCGCATCTGTTGCTGCATTTGCACCAGATCATGCTGGTCAAACACAGGATCGCCGCTCCCTACCCAATACACATTGCCTTTCAGCGTATCGCCTTTGATTGCGCCGTTGGTTTTAAACTCGGTTTTCCAACGATAATCGCCGCCCAGCATACGAAACGCGGTAAACGCCGTTACCAGCTTCATGGTCGAAGCAGGATTGCGCAACTCATCGGCACGGTGTTCCACAATCACTTTGCCGCTGTCCAATTCCTGCACATAAACGGAAATTTCATTTTCAGGAATACGGCCGAAATCCAAAGCCCATGACGGACACGCCGCCACCATCAGGCTGATTAATAAAATATTTTTTAACTTCATTGTGTTACGAAAAATTGATACATCTGTACGAGGTACTGAGGCCGTCTGAACATTTCAGACGGCCTGTTATTTATTTCTGATGCGCTTTCAAACGCAAAGCAAACATGACGACCACGACACCGACAACCAAAGCGCAACCCATCGCCAAATGGATACCATCCAACATTGCCTGTTGCGGCATATCTGCACTGGAAAGTTTCTCGCCGATATTGGTTGCACCGACAAAAAACGCCGCGCCGATGGCACCGGCAATCGGGTTGATGGTGGTCAGAATCGCCGCACCGTGCGGATTGAGCGTTTTCGGCAACGCGTTCAGACCATGAGTTTCGCCGGTTACACAAGCAGACACGGAAAGCGCCAACAGCGTAAACATCGCCGTCAACATCACCACTTGCGTATCAATCCGCAAAAACAGCCACAATACTGCCAGCGACACCACCAGCATCACTGTTGCTGGCAAGACGACAAAACGTCCACCCTTTTTGTCCAACAATTTGCCGAACAAAGGCGCGGCAACCGCTTGGGCAATGCTGGCAGGCATCAGAATCAGACCGGTTGCCGTACCGGTCAGCATCAACACTTGCTGCGTGTACATCGGTACCATCAGCTCCAAGCCCAAAAACAGGAATACCGCACCGGCCAAAATCACAACGCAATATCTGAACTGTTTGTATTCAAACGCACGAAGGTTCAACAACGGCGTAGCCAAACGGAACTGCCGGTGCGCAAACCAACCCACCAGTACAACGGAAGCGGCAAAGAGCAGGATAAATTCCAGCAGCGGTATATGGGCAAAATTACTGCTCGCATAAACCAACCCGCCGAAGCCCGCAATCGACAGCACAGCTGACAACATATCGATTTTTGGACGGCTGATGTTGCTTAAATTGACTGTCAAATATTTACCCACCAGCACCATCGCCGCCAACATAAACGGCGCAGTAAAACCGAACAGCACGCGCCAATGCGTATGGTCGATGATGATGCCCGACAGCGTCGGCCCCATTGCAGGTGCGGCGGTAAACATCATGGTAATCACACCCATCGCCGTTCCGCGCTTGTTGGGCGGAAAAATCGACAACACACCGTTAAACAGAAGCGGAACAAAAAACGCGGCAGATACTGCCTGCACCATACGCCCGACCACCAATACACCAAACGTCGGCGCAAACGCGCAAATCAGCGATCCTGCTAAAAACGTCGCCTGCGTGAACAGCACCATTTTGCGCGTTTCAAACCATTGAATCACACCTGCCGTAATCGGCGTAAACGCGCCCATGACCAGCAAAAAGCCCGTCGTCAACCATTGAACCGTCGTCTTATCGACCCCGAAATCCTTCATAATCGGCGTAAGCGCGACATTCAGCAGGGTATCGTTGAGATAGCCGAAAAATGCGCCGATAAACAGCGTCGCCACAATGGTTTTAGCAGGAAAATCAGGATTATCGGCGTGGTATTCGTGCGCCGTATCATTCTCTTGAAAATCAGAAGCGTGCATAATAATTTGAAATATCAGCGAAACTGTTATTTTAGCATAAACCGTTTTGACAGGCCGTCTGAAACCTTGACCGCTTCCCTAGACAACACTAAAATCTAGAATAGTTTTCATTTTTATTATCAAACAGGAGAAAAACATGTCAAAAAAAGTCAGCATCTTGGTCGGCAGCCTGCGTAAAGGTTCGTTCGCACGAAAAATTGCACAAAACGTCATTTCCATGTTTCCCGAAGGCTACGAAGCGCAAATCGTCGAAATCGGCCATTTGCCTTTGTATAACTTCGACTACGACGATCCTGCCGTTACCGACTTCCCCACTCCGCCCAGCTATACCAAGTTCCGCGAAACCATCAAAGCTTCGGCTGGCGTATTGTTCGTCACTTCCGAAAACAACCGTACCGTCCCCGCCTGCCTGAAAAACGCCATCGACATCGGTTCCAAACCCAATGCCGATGTTTCCTGGAAAAAAACACCGGCCGGCATCATCAGCCATTCCGTCGGCAAAATGGGCGGTTATAGCGCGCAAAAAAATCTGCGCCTTGCCCTTTCGTATTTCGATATGCCGCTGACCGGCCAGCCGGAAGTATTCCTCGGCAACTCTCCCACCCTGTTTGACGACAACGGCCGACTCATCGAATCCGCGCGTGAATTTGTCCAAGGCTATATCGACCAATTGGTTGCCTTGATTGAGAAAAACCCTAAATAATCGGGATTGAAGCATACAGGCCGTCTGAAAACCGAATTTCAGACGGCCTCATCGTTTGCAAAAATCAGTTTTTCAACCCTTCCTAAATTTTTACTAATTGAGTGCGGTTATAATCACTGTCCACCCATCCTTTGGAGAACTTCCATGCGCGTATTATTGGTTGAAGACGATGCCATGATTGCCCAAGCCGTCAGCGCCAATCTGAAAGACGCCGGCTACGCCGTCGATTGGGTCAGCCGCGGTTCGGAAGTGGCCGCGGCAGTGGCGGCGCAGGCATACGATTTGCTGCTCTTGGATTTGGGTTTGCCCGGCAAAGACGGTTTGGACGTATTGGCGCAAATCCGCAACGGCGGCTGTACCGTTCCCGTCTTAATCGTAACCGCGCGCGACGATTTGCACAGCCGCCTCAACGGCCTAGACGGCGGCGCAGACGACTACATCGTCAAACCCTTCGACATGGCGGAACTGCAAGCCCGCATGCGCGCCGTATTGCGCCGACACGGTGGACAGGCGCAAACGCTGCTGACCAACGGCATCATCACGCTCAACCCTTCCACCCATCAGGCGGAAGTGGTTGGACAAGAGCAAGCCGTCATGCTCAGCAACAAAGAATTTGCCGTCCTCCAAGCCCTGCTGCTGCGTCCGGGCATGATTCTGTCGCGCAGCGATTTGGAAGACAAAATTTACGGCTGGGGTGAAGAAGTCGAAAGTAACGCCGTTGACTTCCTGATTCACGCCTTACGCAAAAAACTCGGCAAAGAAGCGATTCAAAACGTCCGCGGGGTCGGCTGGCTGGTTGCACAAAACAACCAGGCCGTCTGAAAAACCATAACAATATCAACACACAAACCATGCAACGCCTTATCCACACCATCAAACAATCCCTGCAAGTCCGAATCAGCCTCGCCCTGATCTGCATGCTCCTGCCCCTCTCCATCCTTGCAGGCATATTTTCATATTACGATACTTATCACGAGACCCAAGAGGTTCAAGACGACCTGTTGCGCCAAGTCGCGAACTATCTCGACCCGAGCGATGCCGATGACGAGAAACACTCACTCGACAACGACAACAAGATTTCCGTTCAATTTCCCAATACGCCCAACCCCATTGTCAGCCTGCCTGAGAAGATTTCAGACGGCCTGCACACCATTCAGGCCGATGACAACGACGATTACTACCGCGTTTACACCCGCACCACCAAACAAGGCCGAATTACCGTCATGCAGGAAAGCGACTACCGCGAAGAGCTGGCCGAAATGGCCGCCGTGCAGAGCATCCTTCCCATGCTCCTCGCCCTACCCCTGATTATCCTGCTCACCGTCTGGATTACCCACCGCACCATGCGTTCCGTCAAAACACTGTCCAACGATTTGGAGCAGCGCCAAATCAACGACCTCTCGCCGATGGACACGCAAGACATTCCCAGCGAAATCCAAGGCTTTGTCGTCGCCATTAACAACCTGTTGCAACGTACCGATGAAAACGTCCGCCAACAGCAACGCTTTATCGCCGATGCCGCACACGAATTGCGCAGCCCCATGACCGCCCTTTCCCTTCAGGCAGAGCGGCTCAACAATATGCAGCTGTCTGCCGAAGCGCGCGAGCAGTCCGCCCTGTTGCAACAAAGCATACAGCGCAATCGCCACCTGCTTGAGCAACTCCTTTCCCTCGCACGCGCCCAAGCGCCCGAAACCCAACGCCCCAAAACCCTGATCAGCCTGCAAAACCAGTTCCGCCGCGTCTTGCAGGAACTCATGCCGCTGGCGCTGGCCAAAGGTCAAGACATCGGCGTCGCCGTTGAAAACGACTTCCAAATCCACGCCGACGACACCGAAATCTACACCCTCATCAAAACCTTTACCGACAACGCCATCCGCTATACTCCCAAAGGCGGCCGCATTGATTTGGGCTTTGACGAAACCGCCGAATACCTCAACATCTGGGTGGAAGACGACGGTCCCGGCATTCCCCCAAGTGAACGCCAACGCGTTATCGACCCTTTCTACCGTATTCTTGGCACCGAACAACAAGGCACCGGACTTGGCCTGTCCATTGCAGACACCATTGTCAAACGCCATCAAGGCCGTCTGAAACTGGCCGACAGCCGACGCTTTGACAGCGGCTTATTGATTATTGCCGAGTTGGATAAAAAGACGCTTTAAATAATTGACCCGCCCAAATTGGTTTATCTAGCTTTAAGCCGATGAATCAAAACGCTTTAAAACCAAAGGCCGTCTGAAAATGACTTTCAGACGGCCTTTGGTTTTAAAGCAAACCTACTTCATTCCTCACAAATATGGCTGCAAGGTTTGGCGGAGGATTTCCATATCGGTAATTTCGGTGATATTGGCTTTGCCCAAGTATTCCAAACCGACAAAACGCATGATGCCGCTGCTGACTTTTTTGTCGTGGCTCATGTGTTCAATCCATTTTTCAAAGGAGAAAACGGGCGGCGCAGACGGGAGGGAAGCGGCTTCCATTAAAGCGGAAATGCGGTCGGTATCGGCCTGTCGGGTTTTGCCCAAGATTTGCGACAAACGGGAAGCAAGGACGCAACCTGCGGCAACGGCTTCACCATGCAGCCATACGCCGTAGCCCATTTCGGCTTCGATGGCATGGCCGAAAGTGTGGCCGAGATTAAGCCATGCGCGGATGCTCTGCTCGGTTTCGTCTTGGGCAACAATATCGGCCTTCATTTTGCAGCAATGGTAAACAGCTTCCGCCATTTTTTCTTGATGTTGCGCCATCAGGTCGGCCATATTTTCTTCCAACCAGGCAAAAAATTCGGCATCGCCCAATGCTCCGTATTTGATGACTTCGGCCATGCCTGCGGAAAGTTCGCGCTGCGGCAACGTTTGCAGGGCGGTCAAATCGGCCAAAACGGCTTGCGGCTGGTAGAACGCGCCAATCATGTTTTTACCGAGCGGATGGTTGATGGCGGTTTTACCGCCGACCGAGGAATCAACCTGACTGAGCAATGTGGTCGGCACTTGGATAAAAGGTGCGCCACGCTGATAAGTCGCCGCGGCAAAGCCGACCATATCGCCTATCACGCCGCCACCCAAAGCGATTAAAGTGGTTTTGCGCTCGGCACGGTTTTGCATCAGGCCATCATAAATCAGGTTGAGCGTCTGCCAGTTTTTATATT
The DNA here is from genome assembly GCF_051963335.1 of Neisseria sp. P0004.S004. Lineage (NCBI taxonomy): Bacteria > Pseudomonadati > Pseudomonadota > Betaproteobacteria > Neisseriales > Neisseriaceae > Neisseria > Neisseria sp. P0004.S004. The sequence continues at coordinate 126,803 of NZ_JBQCUK010000002.1, read as the reverse complement.
CTTCGCCGTCGGGAAGGATAATGCTGAAATGCGGCACGCCCAGTCTGTCTAAGGCCGTCTGAAGTTGCTTGAGATAAAGCGGCGCAACGGTTTCGTTGGTAATGATGGCCGCTTTTTTGCCTAAATAGGGCTGAAGCAGCGTATCGGCCTGCTCAATCAGTTTATGCCCGATAAAGATGGGGTATTGATGGGACGGGGTTTGGACAGTCAGGGTGCGCATGGTGTTCCTTTGTAAAGCGTGTTATTCGCTCAATATTTCAATCAGCCGTTTGAGCGTTTTGTGGCAGCTGTCGGACTCGATGACGAAATGGGCGGTTTGACGGTACAGCGTATCGCGCTGGTCATACAGTTCTTGCAGTTTGGCCAAAGGGTCGGCAACTTGCAACAGCGGCCGGTTGCTGTCGTAACGGGTACGCTCCAGCAAGGTTTCAGGGCTGGCATGCAGATAAACAACCGTGCCGTTTTGCCGCAGAATCTGTCTGTTTTCACTGCGCAACACGGAGCCGCCACCGGTCGATAAAACGATGTTGCGCCGGGAAGCGAGCTTTTTCAGCATATTGGTTTCGCGGTTGCGGAAGCCTTCTTCCCCTTCCATCTCAAAAATGGTCGGAATGGATACGCCCGAAGAAGTGCAGATTTCGTAGTCGCTGTCGTAAAACGGGCATTCAAACATTTGGGCAAGCTGCTTGCCCAAAGTGGTTTTGCCCGCGCCCATCAGCCCGATTAAAATTAAATTGCCGTTGATTTTTTCCATGAGGGTCATTTTATACGATATGGCGGTTTCGTGGAAAAGTTCGTGGTTTTTCAGACGGCCTGAAATAAAAAGGCCGTCTGAAAACGAAAACAGGCATACCTTTGCAGATATGCCTGTTTGTCATTCTAAAATCAATAACGCAGATTGTTACCCACATTGTCCATAATGCGCGGCGTGATGAAAATCAACAGCTCACGGCGGTTTTCACGCTTGCCGCGTGATTTGAACAAATTGCCGACAACGGGAATATCGCCCAAAACGGGGACTTTGTTCACTGCGTTGGTGCTTTCTTCTTCGTAAATACCGCCGACAATCAGCGTACCGCCATCTTCAACCATGGCTTGGGTATTCAAGTGTTTGGTGTTGATACACTTGGTTGTCAGAGAATCCACGGTACAGTCGATCGGGGTATCGCGATTAATCTTCACAGTCATGATGATTTGACCGTCAGGCGTAATGTTCGGCGTTACGGTCAAGCCCAAAACGGCTTTCTTGAAGGTAATCGAAGTCGCACCGCTGGAAGAAGCTTCTTGGTAAGGGATTTCCGTACCGGATTCAATTTTGGCTTCTTTACGGTCTTGTGTCAGCACGCGTGGATTGGAAATGGTTTTGCTCTTACCTTGTTCTTCAGACGCGCTGATTTCCAAACCCAATGCGCCGGACGAGAATGCACGCACCAGCGCAATGCTGTTGACTGCGGCTGCGGTCGGCAGGCTGACGTTCGGATCCAAAGACCAAGTAGGATAGCCGACATCACCACGGTTAAACGAAGCATTGGTGTTATGGTTGGCTTGCGCATTGCTCCAGTTGCTGCCCCATGCCGTACGGCCGCTCGCACCACCGGAACCGAATTTAACGCCCAAATTGCGGAAGAAGGTATCTTCTGCTTCGACAATGCGCGCTTCAACCATCACTTGACGGGTCGGAACGTCCAATTCATCAATCAGTTTGCGGAATTTCTCAATCACGCCGCGGTTGTCGGTTACGATCAGCGTATTGGTGGCCGGATCGATTAAGGCGCTGCCTCGGTTGCTCAACAGAGTGTTGCGGGTATTGGAATTATTGCTGTCGTATTCTTCCAAACGCAAAATTTTGCGGAATTCTTCCACGTTTTTGTATTTCAACTGGAAGGTTTGAGAATACAGCGGACCCAATTCGGCAATCTCTTTTTCAGCCTGCAAGAAGGCTTTGTCTTTTGCCAACAATTCATCGCGGGGGGCGATATTGATAATGTTGCCTTGACGGCGCATATCCAAATTGCGCGCCTGCATGACCAAATCCAAAGCCTGATCCCAAGGTACATCTTTCAAGGACAAAGTCATGGTGCCTTTGACGGTATCGCTGGCAACAATATTCACGCCGGATTCTTTCGCCAAAATCTGCAAGATGGTACGAACTTCTACATCTTGGAAATCCAAAGAAATTTTACGGCCTTTGAACGATTTGTTCGCATTGTGGTTCAAGCCGCCGGATTCGGTATTGGCGGCTTTAGGCGATACTTCAAATACAAAACGGCCTGAAGAAGCTTTGGTATTGATGTCCCAATTCGCATTATTGTTGCGGATAATGAGCTGGGTAGAATTGCCGATACGTTTGAGCGTAACGTTTTGTACAGGGGTATTGAAGTCAGCCACATCCAAACTGCGTTGCGCTTGTGTCGGCAGCGTATGGTTTTTCAATGTCACAACCACGCGGTCGCGCTGCTGTTTAATGTCCGGCTGTCCGCTAAAACCTGGGGCGGACAATTCAATAATGCCGGAATTGCGTGCGCCTTTGCGGAAATCGATATTGGCTGCTGAAACGGCTTGATAAGTCTGAGCAGCACGCGCGGTAGACGGCGTAGCCGCACGTTCATTGGCAATGGCAGCATTGGTTTGATCAGTAGATTCATTTACAAATACCCAAACTTCGTTGCCGCGAATCTCAGTATTGTATTGGCTGATTTTGTTCAAACCCAAAACCACGCGTGCACGGTCATTGTTTTGTGCCGCAGTAATTTGATGCAGCAATGGGTCGGCATATTCCAAAACAGGCTGAGGCAAACGGATATTGGTGTTGGCAAAATCCAATGCGATACGCGCCGGAGTAGATGTTACAAAACCATGAGGTGTAGTGACGTCTTTGTCGAAACGGATTTTGATGATTTTTTGGTTGTCAGGCAAAGTGGAAACGTTGATATCGGTAATATTGCCTGCAAAGGCCGTCTGAACAGCGAGGGCAACGCTGAAGCCGGCAAATAATTTTGTCATGTGCTTGGTTTTCATAATCGAGTGAGACCCCTAAATTAATTTGAATTCGAACTATCGGAGCTATTGGAAGAATCCGCCTCTTTACTGCTCAATGGCAATTCGGCCTTCCGGTACACCCAGTTGCCGTAGCTGTCTTCAACTTGCTCGGTCAAGATAATTTTGTCTTCGGTAATACTTTGGATTCTGCCGTAATTCTGACCGATGTAGTTTCCGGGATAAACGGTATAAACATGGTCGTTAACCTTGATAAATCCGGAAACTTTGCCGCCGCTTTGCAGCGTTCCGACAAAGGCCATATTTTCCAAACTGAAGGCTTCCAATGTTTCTTTCGGACGGTTCACATCCGGCGCATTGCCGCCTTTAGGCGCAGTGTCCAAACGGCGTGAATCAAACGCATTCATGCCTTTAAAGTTCGGCGGGCTATACGGCTTAGGCAATGTAACCGTCGGCTCTTCAAACGGAATAATCTTGGATTTTGCTTCCTGACGGGTTTGCGTCATCCATTGAGTCAAATCTTCATAGCTTTGCGTACAGGCTGCCAAGGGAAGAAGACTTAAGAGTAAGATGATTTTTTTCATGATTTCCCTATTCTTTTATTTTTGCTCATTCTCGGCAGGTTTGCCTTCTTCTTGTTCCTGTTGCGCAGCCAATTCAGCAGCAATCTCTTCGGCCGGACGGGCTTTGTAAGTCGTCGCAATCGCGCTCAATGTCAACTCGCCTTTATTGCCTTTGCCTTCTTTGTCCTCGCCTGCGTTCACAAGTTTCAAAGAATCTAAAGTAATAATGCGCGACAAATCGCCTACATCACGGGTAAATTGGCTGATCTGTGAGTATTTGCCTGTGATGGAAATCTGATACGGCAGTTTTTGAATCGGACCATCGTTTTCAGGTTGGAGCGGTGCAACGCTATCCAAACGCAATCCGTTGGTTGAGCCTGCCTGATGCAATTCTTGAATCAGGTTCGGAATTTCCGCATCGGTCGGCAATTGTTTCAACAAAACGTCGAATGCAGAACGGATCGAAGCCAATTCAGCCTTCAAATTGTTCAAGCTCGCCGCCTGAATGCTTTTACGCGTAAAGGTTTCCTTCAGCTCATCTTCTTTGGCTTCCTGCGTATTCAAGGTTTCAATCTGATCTTTAAAGACGCCGACATAGCCCAAAGCCAACATGCCGACAATCAATAAACCTGCCAGCAAAAGTTTTGAAGGCATATTGAGCAGATACAGGTTTTGTACGTCCAATTGTTTCAGGTTTTTAGATGCCATTATTGAGCCTCCGGAGCAGGTTCGGCCACAGGTTCGGCCACTTCACCGCTGCTTTGAGCAGTCGGTGCGGGAGCCGGCGTATTCACCTGATTGATTGAAGATTTCAAAGTAAATTCTTGGTAGTTATCTACTTTTTTAATGCTCAACAATTCAGGCTGCAAGAAAATACCTGTACTTGGCAGGGAGCGCATCATAACAGCGATTTTATTGTCGCTGATGGCATGGCCGCTGATTTTATAGCTGGTCGGGCTTTCGGCTTCCAACGCGGTCAAATAAGTATTATCGGGCGTAAGCGTATTCAAAGAATCAAGGATATAGGCCGCTTGATAGCGTTTTTCCTGCAATTCTTCCACTTTCAGCTTTTTAGCCAAGAAGGCTTCTTTTTCTTGCTGAAGTTTATCAATTTCGCCCAATTCCCTATCGAGTCTGTCGATTTCGGTTTGCAGGAAGTTGTTGCGCCCTTCTTGATTACTGATGGCGTTGTCAATACCGAGATAAGTTGCGGCCGCCAAGCCCAAACCCACGGCAAAAGCGCCAAGCATCAATATTTTGAATTGCTGCTGCTTGCGCTGTTTAATCTCTTCCCGATACGGAAGAAGGTTGATTCTGGTTAATTCGATCATGTTCTCAAAGTCCCCTTAATGCCAATCCGAACGCCAAAGTCAGTGACGGCGCATCAATTTGAAACTGCGGCAATTCTACTTTTGCACTGCGTTCCACATATGAAATCGGATGCAGATATTCTGTTGGCGTATTGGTTTGCGAGAAAATGCTTTCTGCCAAACCTGCCTGCTGCGCGGTAAAGCCGGTCAGCAGGATGTGTTTGATATTGTGAAAAGAATCAGTGGCCTGCGTGGTATAGTAAAATTGCAGAACACGCTGAACTTCTTGTGCAACCTGCACATTAAAACGGTCGGCAATCTGAGACTGGTAGTCGGAAGGCTTGTTTTGGGAAGCCATCATTTGAGCGGCTTTTTCTTCCGTTACCTGATAAGTACGCTGAATCAGCTGATTGAGCTGCTCTGTACTGACCGGCGTTTCCTGCTTGTAGAGAATACGGCCGTTTTGCAGAATCAGGGCATACATTTGAGTCGCATGAATGCCGAACACGGCAACTTTTTCCTCTGCCATTTCGGGAGCATGCGTATTCATCCAATAGACGAAGGCATTGCGTTGCGCCAGCGAGTCCAAATCCAAAGCGGACAAAGGCAGGCCGGCATTTTCAAACATTTCAATGCGCGGCTCGACATCGTCTTTTTTGGCGGCAACAGCTAAAACATGCTGGCTTGAACCGACTTCTTCAGCTTGAAAGTCGTAGTTCATTTCTTCAATAGGCGCAAATTGGCCGACTTCCGCCTCGATAAACTCTTCCAAGTCCAAATCGGTATCACGCGGGTTGTAAATAATTTGCTCAACTGTCGCCAAATTTTGTGGCACAGCAGCAACAATATTTTTGCAAGAACTGCGTAATTGTGTGTAAGTATGTTGGATGTAAGTAGCAAGCTGATCGTAGTCTTGAATTTTGTTGCCTTTGACAATATTTTTAGGCAATTTGGTAATAACGTATTTTTCCAGCTGAATTTGGTTTAAACTACGGCCTGTCAGTTGTACCATCTTAATGGCATGTTGGCTGATGTCGACGCCGATGGCAGAGCGGTTGTTCAATCCGCTAGAAGCCTTGCCTGTTTTGGTATCTTTCGTGCTTTTAAATAAGCGCATGATTTGACTTCCCTGTATCATTTAGGAGTGAGTAACTGTTTCGTTATCCGTAAAGGACTTCTTATTCTTTACACAGTATTGACTGTGGCTGATAGAAATCGTTTCCCATTTTACTTTATTTATCGCCATTAATGGCAAAATTATTACCTAGTCATGATTAAAAAGATTATAACGACCTGCATGGGTCTCTTATTAGGACTGGCTCTTTTCGGCGTGGGGCTGATTGCAATTGCAATTTTGGTCACCTATCCGAAGCTGCCGTCTTTGGACACTTTACAACACTACAAACCCAAAATGCCGCTGACGATTTATTCTTCAGACGGCCAAGTGATTGGCGTTTACGGCGAGCAACGGCGTGAATTCACCAAAATCGGGGACTTTCCCAAAGTTTTGAAAAATGCCGTGATTGCCGCCGAAGACAAACGCTTCTATGACCACTGGGGCGTGGACGTTTGGGGTGTGGCGCGCGCCGCGATCGGCAACGTCATGGCTGGCGGCGTCCAATCCGGTGCCAGTACGATTACGCAACAGGTTGCTAAAAACTTTTACCTGAGCAGCGAGCGCTCGTTCACCCGTAAATTCAACGAAGCACTGTTGGCCTACAAAATCGAGCAGTCTTTAAGCAAAGACAAGATTTTGGAGCTGTACTTCAACCAAATCTATTTGGGTCAACGCGCTTATGGTTTTGCATCTGCCGCTCAAATTTATTTCAATAAAAATGTTAACGAATTAACATTGGCCGAAGCCGCCATGCTGGCTGGCTTGCCCAAAGCCCCTTCCGCCTACAATCCGATTGTGAACCCTGAGCGTGCCAAACTGCGTCAGGCTTATATTCTGAACAATATGCTGGAAGAAGGCATGATTACCCTGCAGCAACGCGATCAGGCTTTGAAAGAAGAGTTGCATTACGAGCGTTTTGTACAAAACATCGATCAAAGCGCCCTGTACGTTGCCGAAATGGTGCGTCAAGAGCTGTTTGAGAAATACGGCGAAGATGCCTACACTCAAGGCTTCAAGGTATATACCACCGTCGACACCGCACACCAGCGCGTGGCCACTGAAGCCCTGCGTAAAGTTCTGCGCAATTTCGACCGCGGCAGCAGCTACCGCGGTGCAGAAAACTACATCGACCTGAGCAAAAGCGACAACGTAGAAGAAACTGTCAGCCAATACCTTTCTACGCTTTACACCGTCGATAAAATGATTCCGGCAGTTGTATTGGAAGCCTCCCGTAAAGGTGTACAGATTCAGTTGCCAAGCGGCCGTAAAGTGACGCTGAACAGCCACGCTTTAGGCTTTGCCGCCCGTGCCGTCAACAACGAAAAAATGGGGGATGACCGCATCCGTCGCGGCTCCGTCATTCGCGTTAAAGGCAGCGGCGATACCTTTACCGTTGTTCAAGAGCCTTTGCTACAAGGCGCATTGGTGTCTTTAGATGCGAAAACGGGCGCAGTCCGCGCATTGGTCGGCGGCTACGACTACCACAGCAAAACCTTCAACCGCGCAACTCAAGCCATGCGCCAACCCGGCTCTACGTTCAAACCGTTCGTTTATTCCGCCGCTTTGGCAAAAGGCATGACTGCTTCCACCATGATTAACGATGCGCCGATTTCCCTGCCGGGCAAAGGTGCAAATGGCAAAGTGTGGAACCCGAAAAATTCAGACGGCCGCTATTCCGGTTACATCACGCTGCGCCAGGCTTTGACCGCTTCGAAAAACATGGTGTCCATCCGCATCCTAATGTCTATCGGTATCGGTTACGCGCAACAATACATCCAACGCTTCGGCTTCAAGCCGTCTGAAATTCCTGCCAGCCTGTCTATGGCTTTGGGTACAGGCGAAACCACGCCGTTGCGTATTGCAGAAGGTTACAGCGTCTTTGCCAACGGCGGTTACAAAGTATCTGCCCACGTCATCGACAAAATCTACGACAGCCAAGGCCGTCTGAGAGCGCAAATGCAACCTTTGGTAGCCGGTGAGAACGCACCTCAGGCCATTGACCCGCGCAACGCCTACATCATGTACAAAATCATGCAAGACGTTGTCCGTGTCGGTACCGCACGCGGTGCAGCCGCACTCGGCCGCGCCGACATCGCCGGTAAAACCGGTACCACCAACGACAACAAAGACGCATGGTTTGTCGGCTTCAACCCTAGCGTTGTGACTGCCGTCTATATCGGCTTTGACAAACCGCGCAGCATGGGTCGTGCAGGCTATGGTGGTACAATCGCCGTACCGGTTTGGGTAGAATATATGCGCTTCGCCCTGAAAGGTACCAGCGTCAAACCGATGAAAGCTCCTGAGGGCGTGGTTTCGAACGGTGGCGAAGTGTATATGCGCGAACGCATGACCACTAGCTCCGACCTGGCCTTGGACAACAGCGGCGTTGCTCCGCATCCCGCTCAATCTGCCCGTCGCGCGGTTCCGAATGAAAACCGCCGCCGTGCCGAGAGCAACACTGCGCCAGCCCGTGAAGAATTAGACGAAACCCCAGTTCTGCCAAGCAATACCGGCAACAATAACAAACAACAACTGGACTCTCTGTTCTAATGTTCTAAAGCAAGGCCGTCTGAAACGTTCAGACGGCCTTTTTTGAGAAAATTCAAAGCAAAACCATGATTGATTTACACTGCCATTCAACCGTTTCAGACGGCATGTTGTCTCCAACCGAAGTTGTCCGACTCGCCCGTCAAAACGGTTGCACCCTGCTCGCCCTAACCGACCACGACCATACCGGCGGACTTGCCGAAGCACGTGCCGAAGCCGATACCCTCGGCCTCCCCTTCGTCAACGGCGTGGAAATATCCGTCACTTGGCGCGGCCGCACCATCCACGTTGTCGGCTTGGACTTTGACGAACACAACGAAGCCCTGCAAAACCTGCTTGCAGAAGTCCGCAAAGGCCGTCTGAAACGATTGGAAGCCATCGCGGCCAAGCTGGAGAAAAAAGGCATAACAGGCGCGTATGAAGGCGCACTCGCATTGGCTGCCAACAAAGAAATGGCCAGCCGCACCCACATTGCCGAATTCCTCATCCGCGAAGGCCATGTCAAAAACAAACAGCAGGCATTTACCAAATATCTGGGCGACGGCAGCTCCTGTTCCGTCAGACATGAATGGGCCACATTGGAAGACTGCGTAGCCGCGATTACAGGCGCGGGCGGCATGGCCATTATCGCCCACCCGATGCGCTATGAATTATCCGCCACCGCCAAACGAAACCTGTTTCAAGAGTTTAAAAATCTCGGCGGCGCAGGAATTGAAGTGCACAGCGGTAACTGCTGTAAAAACGACCGCCTCAACTATGCCCTGCTTGCCGACCGTTTCGACTTTCTCGCCAGCGCAGGCAGTGACTTCCACCGCCCCAACGACTTCAGCGGCGGCATACTCGGCGCCTGCCCCGACTTACCCGAACAATGCCGTCCTGTCTGGAAACACTTTAAGGCCGTCTGAATTTTTGACAGCAATTTTTCAGACGGCCCGCCAAGTATGAGACAGTTATAAACATATCACACTCTACATATTGAAACTGCCTGCCCGATACACCATAATAACCCTATAAATACCCCAAAAATAAAGGTTAACGCCATGTGCCAACTGCTCGGCATGAATTGCAACACGCCCACAGACATCATGTTTTCTTTTGAAGGCTTCCGCCGTCGTGGCGGCATTACCGACCACCATGCCGACGGCTTCGGTATCGGTTTTTTTGAAGGCAAAGGCGTGCGCTTGTTTCACGACGACAAACCCAGCGCCAACTCTCCCGTTGCCGACTTGGTACGCGCCTACCAAATCAAATCTGAAAACGTTATCGCCCATATCCGCAAGGCCTCACAAGGCCAGACCTCATTGGCGAACACTCATCCCTTCATGCGCGAGATGTGGGGCGAATATTGGCTGTTTGCCCACAACGGCCATTTGATTGATTTTTTCCCCGAGCAGGGCGAGTACTACCATGCCGTCGGCTCAACCGATTCCGAACGCGCGTTCTGCTTTATTCTCAACCGCCTGCGCAGCCGCTTTGCCACCAAGCCCGAACCTGAAGTTTTGTTTGACGCCATTGCCGGCCTAACCCATGAAATCCGCCGCTACGGCTTGTTTAATTTCGTGATGTCCAACGGCGACTGCCTGTTTGCCCATGCCAGTACTTTGCTTCACTACATCGTGCGCAAAGCCCCGTTTGGCAAAGCACGTTTGCTGGACGATGATGTCATGGTCGATTTTTCAGAGGTGACCACCCCGAACGATAAAGTTTCCGTCATCGCCACCCTGCCCCTGACACGAGATGAAACCTGGTCGCAATTGGCAGTCAATGAATTAGTGATGTTTCAAGACGGCGACATTGTCCTCAGCGACCGCCCCGACAATCCGGTTTACATGAGCGCGGAAGAAGGTTTGGAAATCGCCCGTGCCGTCGGCGTATCGGTTTGACGTTTGATTGACTGAAAAACACAAGGCCGTCTGAAAAGCCCGACTTCGCCAAAGTTGCCCTTTCAGACGGCCTTTTTATACCTAAATTCTACGCAAAAGCCTTTACTATACGAAAATAACGCAATCCGCTACAATAATAGTTCACAAACAATAAATTCAATTGCTTAGCGACCTTGCCGAGCGTATGACAAGGAAACCCGATGAAGTGCCCGTTTTGCCAACACCCCAACACTCAAGTAACCGACTCGCGATGGCTGGAAGACACCAACAGCATCCGTCGCCGCCGCAAATGCTTGGAATGCGGACAACGCTTCAGCACTTTTGAAACCGTTGAAATGCGGATGCCGCAAGTCATCAAATCCAACGGCACACGGGTTCCCTTCAATCCGCACAAACTGCAGACCAGCCTTGAGCGCGCGCTGCACAAACGCCCTGTCACGCAAGAACAAATCGACGAAACCGTTGCCCTGATCGAGCAGCGCCTCTACCGTTTGGGCAAAAAAGAAGTCGCTTCGCGCATCGTCGGCGAAATGGCGATGGAGGAGCTGGCAAAAATCGACCAAGTTGCCTATGTCCGCTTCGCGTCCGTCTATAAAAGCTTTAAAGACGTTTCCGAATTCACCCAAGTCATCGCCGAATGCAAAGCCAAATAAGGCCGTCTGAAACCATGTTTTCCGCACTTGATACCCAAATGATGCAAACCGCCCTCGAGCTGGCCAAGCTTGGGCGGTTTTCTACTTCCCCCAATCCCCGCGTCGGTTGCGTGATTGCACACGGCGCCCAAATCGTCGGACAAGGTTTCCACGTCAAAGCAGGCGAGCCGCACGCCGAAGTTCACGCATTGAGGCAAGCCGGAGCGGCGGCAAAAGGCGCAACAGCCTATGTCACGCTGGAGCCTTGCAGCCATTACGGCCGTACACCGCCATGCGCCGAAGCGCTGATTCATTCCGGCGTAGCACGCGTGGTCGCCGCCATGACCGACCCTAACCCGTTGGTCGCAGGCAAAGGTTTGTCCATGCTGGAAGCCGCCGGAATCCGTACCGAAAGCGGTTTGCTGGAAGCGCAGGCGCGCGAGCTCAACCGTGGCTTTCTGTCGCGTATCGAACGCGGCAGACCGTTTATCCGCCTCAAATGCGCCGCCAGTTTGGACGGCAAAACCGCCCTTTTAGACGGCCGCAGCTTTTGGATTACCGGCGAAGCGGCGCGCGAAGACGTACAGATTCTCCGCGCCGAAAGTTGCGCCGTTTTGACCGGTATCGGTACCGTACTTGCCGACAACCCGAAACTCAACGTCCGCAGCTTCCCCACCTTGCGCCAACCTGCGCGCATCGTCTTAGACAGCCGGCTGCAAATCCCTTTGGACTGCCACCTCGTGACCGATACCGACAGCCCGACCGTTATCGTTACCCTTTCCTCAGACGAACAACGTTTGCAGGCGCTGGGTAAATTTGAACATATCCGCATCATCAGGCCGTCTGAACACATCAACGGCCGCATCAATCTTCCTTCCCTCATGCCGCAACTGGCAGAGCTTGGCTTTGGCGAAGTTCTGGTAGAAGCCGGCTCAACACTTGCCTCAGCCTTCCTGAAGGATGACTTGGTGGATGAAATCGTCCTCTACCAAGCGCCGAAACTGTTAGGCGCAGGCAAACCTCTTTTCTCCCTCCCTGAAAATCCGGCCGCCCTACTTTCAGACGGCCCTTGGCACAGTCAATCGGTAGAAATCATCGGGCAGGACATCAAATGGGTTCTACGGAAAAATCCGTCTGATTGCTTGTCATAAATAATTTAATTATTTTCAATAGAGTTATTCTATTGTTTATACAGCAATAAATGTGATTTATTCATCAATCTATTATAATGACTATAGCGTATTTCAATTTAAAACTTTGACTTAGGCTCATTATAATTAACCTGATTGTCAACAAAATTCTTTTTTTCTTCACGAAATAATAAACTTTTAAAATAAGTTAAGCCGAGAAAATTTATTAAAAGTTTTTATTCTAGAAGGGTTTTAAACGACATAACCGACAGCTTGATTTCATAAACCAAGCATTTGACAGAAAAATATCCAAAATTAAAACATGTGGTTGCATAAAACCTTTTAAAATTAAATATTCAAAAATACCGTTTCCATACCTCAGAGGCCGTCTGAACGACCGTTAAACTTTTTTGATTGAGACGAATCTGATAAATGCTTATGATTTCGTCTGCTGGGATTATAAGTACGGTTTTGAGGCTTCACACGATACGGCAGCAGCAAACAACTCAGGCATCGGGCAAACACTCCCGATTTACTCATTCATTACACGAAAGACATCATGAAAAACATTACGATACAAAAATTTGCCGATAAGACCGCAAAAATCGGCATCGTCGGTTTAGGCTACGTCGGTTTACCACTGATGCTGCGCTATGTGGACATCGGTTACCAAGTTTTGGGTTTCGACATCGACAAAACCAAAGTCGACAAGCTCAACAAAGGCGAAAGCTACATCGAGCATATTCCTTCCGACAAAATTGCCGCCGCTTCAAACAGCCTGTTTGAAGCCACCACCGACTTCTCCCGCATCGGCGAAGTAGAAGCCGTGATTTTGTGCGTACCGACTCCGCTGAACAAATACCGCGAACCGGACATGAGCTTTGTGATCGACACTACCGACGCGGTCAAACCTTACCTGCGCGCCGGTCAAGTGCTGTCCTTGGAATCCACCACCTACCCCGGCACTACCGAAGAAGAATTGCTGCCGCGCATGGAAGAAGGCGGCTTGAAAGTCGGTCAAGACGTGTTCTTGGTTTACTCTCCTGAGCGCGAAGACCCGGGTAACCCTAACTTCGAAACCCGTACCATCCCCAAAGTCATTGGCGGCCATACCCCTGCTTGTTTGGAAGTCGGCCTGGCACTGTACCAACCCGCCATCGATAAAGTTGTTCCGGTAAGCTCCACCAAAGCGGCCGAGCTGACCAAACTTTTGGAAAACATCCACCGCGCCGTAAACATCGGCTTGGTGAACGAGATGAAAATCGTTGCCGATAAAATGGGCATCGACATTCACGAAGTCATCAATGCCGCCGCAACCAAACCGTTCGGCTTCGTTGCTTATTACCCGGGCCCCGGCTTGGGCGGCCACTGTATCCCTATCGACCCGTTCTACCTGACTTGGAAAGCCCGCGAATACGGCGTAAACACCCGCTTCATCGAGCTGGCAGGCGAAGTGAACTCCCACATGCCCGACTATGTTATCGAAAAAGTCGGCCTGGCTTTGAACGACCACAACCGTTCCATCAAAGACAGCAAAATCTTGGTTTTGGGTATCGCCTATAAGAAAAACGTGGACGATATGCGTGAAAGCCCGTCTGTGGAAGTGATGGACCGCCTGCACAAACTGGGCGCAGTGGTTTCCTACTCCGACCCGCACGTTCCAGAGTTCCCACACATCCCAGGCCACCACTACTTCGACCTGAAGAGTGAAGCGCTGACCCCTGAAACTGTCGCCCAATACGACTGCGTGGTTCTGACCACCGATCACGACAAATTCGACTATGACATGATAACCGAACATGCCAAGCTGATTGTCGATACGCGCGGCAAATTCCCAGTGAAAAATCCTAAAGTCATCAAAGCATAATCTTGCTTCAGACGCATCCGGCTGCCTCCGGTTTCCCCACCGGGACGGCGGCCGGTTTCCCAAGGCCATTTGTTTTTCAGACGGCCTTGGGAAACCGGCAACGGTGACAACGCATCTCTTACGAAAAACGCTCAGCTCGAACTTCCGGCCGTCTGAAAACAAATAATATGAACGCGAAAAAAATCCTCGGCTACGCATTGGGCCCGATAGGAAGCGCCGCTTTCGGCCTGCTTTCCCTGCCGCTCATCTCATGGTACTTCCCTGCGGAAGACATCGGCCGTATTGTACTCTTGCAGACCATTGCCGGATTGAGCATCCTGTTGCTGGGCCTGGGTTTGGACCAATCCTATATTCGCGACTATTACGCCGTTAAAGACAAGGCCGCGCTGTTCAAATCCGTTTTTTTATCGCCATTAATTCTGACGGTGGCGGTTGTGGTTTTAGTGTTGCTGATAAACGCATCATGGCCGTCTGAAATCATTTTCGACATCCCCAGTGCGAATTTGGGAATTCTCTTCCTGATTTTCTTGGCCACCACGCTGATTATCCGTTTTTTAGCCTTGATTTTGCGGATGAAAGAGCAGGCACTGGCTTTTTCACTCAGCCAGCTTGCGCCGAAATTTTTGATTTTGGTGTTGGTTTTTGCCGTGATTGCTTCCGGCTTGCCCGCCAATACCACTTCGCTGGTTTTTGCCTATACCGCCGCCCAAGTGCTGACCGTTGCGCTGTTGATCTATCAACTGCGCCGAGACCTGCAAGCCGTTTCCCATGCGAAATGGTCGCCTGAGCTGCATCGGGACGGCCTGCGCTACGGCCTGCCGCTGGCATTCGGCAACTTGGCCTATTGGGGTTTGACGTCGATTGACCGCTTTGTCCTCAAGAATATCTCGGGCTTGGACGAGTTGGGTATTTATTCGATGGCAGTCAGCTTTGGCGCCGTCGCCTTGATTTTCCAAAGCGTGTTCTCCACCATTTGGGCGCCTTTGGTGTTCAAATGGGTGGAAGAAAAAACCAATCTGGACAAAATCGGCGACATCACGCTTTCCATGACCGTCCTCATCAGCGCAATGATTTGCCTTATCGGGATTTTCTCGCCGATGGCGACCTGGATACTGCCGGAAAAATACACGCAGGTTCAATTTATCCTGCTCTCGTGTATGCTCTTCCCCCTGTTTTACACGCTGACCGAAGTCAGCGGCATCGGTTTGAACGTCGTCCGCTCGACTTGGCTGATTACCGCCATCAACATCGTTGCCTTTATCGCCAATACCGCCCTGCTCTATCTGCTGGTGCCGAAATTCGGTGCAAAAGGTGCGGCTATGGCCAGCGCAACGGCTTTTTGGCTGTTTTTCATCTTGAAAACCGAATTCTCTTCACGCCTGTGGCAACCTTTGCCGCGCCTGAAGATTTATACCAACTCAACGCTCTGCCTGATAATCTGCCTTGCCTACACTTGGCTGGGTACGCGCGACAACTATATTTGGTTTGCGCTGGCATGGGCAGTCGGACTGGGTTTCCTGTTCCTAAAATACAAACACGCATTATTTGCCGCGACCGAAAAAATCAAAGCCAAATTAAACCGTTCGGCAAAATAGCCAACCTGAGATTCACGTCTCTACGATAACAACAGCACGACTATGAAAATAAAACGTCTGAACTTATACACTTACATCCTATACATCATGCTCGCAGCCTATATGCTGGGGCCCGCGCTGTCCTTCAAGGTCGGCGTGCCGCGTATCGACAACCCCTTGACCCTGATATTTGTACTGCTTGGTTTTGTCGTATTTTTTCTGGAAAGCAAGCATATTCCGCGCAAGATTTTCGCTATGCTCTGCGCCCTGACTGCCATGTGCATCTGGCCTGCCATCCACATGGGCATTACATCGCTGACGCCGACGCAGTACATGGATATTTTGTTTTTTATGGCGGTTCCGGCTTTCTTCTACTTGTTTTACCAAGTATTGAAGCGCGCCGACGACCCTTTGAGGACAATTCAGAAGTTCCTCGTCGTATTTACGCTGTTTATCGCCGTGCCGCCGTTTGCAGAGCTGGCCACCGGTATTCAGTTTGTGAGTGCCAGCGATGAGTTGGCTATTGACGAAGGCTCGCTCAAGGGCTTGTTCTTTAACCCGAACAACCTTGCCGCCACCGCAGTCTGCCTTGCGCCTGCCATTTTGTTTTTCTTCCAACTCCAAGGACGGAAACACAAAGAAAAACTGCTGGGCTGGGGCTTGTTCCTGCTGTTGGGCATGGCCATTTTCGCCAGCGTATCGCGTACCGCCATCGGCTGTTACCTGTTAATTTTGCTGGTTTATACGGCCTATCGCAAAAACGGTTTTATTACGGTCGGCGTAGCAGGTTTGCTGGCGTTGGTGTTGTCGATGATTCCGTCTCGCGCAATTGCGGAATTTTTGCTCTCACTCAACGGCAACCAGTTTTTGGAACGCTTTTCCAGCCGCGTGTACCTCTTCCTGTACGACTTGGGCAGCGACAACTCCGTGTCCTACCGTCAGGAGATTTACAACTACTTCTGGAACAACCCGCCCCTGCTGCTGACCGGCTACGGCCCTAAAAACTTCCGCGAATATTTCGGCGGCCATTTGAGCGGCAGCTTGGGCTTTGAAAACCCGCACAGCTTCATCATCGAGCTGTATCTGGGTTTCGGCATGATTTCCCTGCTCGGCTTTATTGCCTTTGTGGCGTGTTATTTCCTCTATACCGCCTCAAACCGAGCAGTAACCGGCAAATCACGCGTTTTGGCTTGGGTTGCCTTAGGCATTTTCCTGCTGGCCGGTTTTATTCCGTCCACTATTTTGCGTATGCCGTTTATCTGGCTGCCCTGCCTGCTGATTTTTATTTACAGCGTATTTGTCGCGCCCAAGCTGAAAGATATGGCCGCTTACGCATACAACGAAACACTATACGATACGAAGAAACCATCATGAAAATCATCCTGACTACCTCCATGTCCGGCCTCGGTGGCACTGAAAACGCCACTTTTCGCCTCGGCCGCCTGCTCAAACAACGCGGACACGATATCGTATTGGCCTCTTCAGACGGCCCTTTGATTCAGGAAGCGCAAGCATTGGGCATCCGTTGGCAGCCGATTGATTTTTATCAAGGCGGGCTTTTGGGTTACATCAAAGGCATGTTTGCCTACATGAAACTGCTGAAAAAAGAGAAACCTGATGTGATTCACTGCCAAATGGCGCGTATCGTTCCGGCCTGCGCCATTGCGGCCAAGTTTGCCTCGCCGAAAACCAAAGTGTTCTACCATGCGCGCGGCCTTGATCCGGAAACTTATCCGAAAATTGCCAAGCTTTTCGACAAGCTGGGCGTGTACATCATCGGCAACTGCAAACACGAACGCGAAAAACTCATCCGTTACGGTTTCCCTGCCAACCGCATCACCTACACTTACAACGCCCTGCACAAAGCGGATTACGTTCCTGAAAAAACAGTCAAAGACTATGTCCAACTGGGCACGCTTTCCCGTTTGGACACCGTCCGCGCCGTGCATCTGATGTTGGACATTCTCAAGAAAATGGTTGACCGCGGTATGCCTGTACGCCTTAACGTTGCAGGCATCGGCGAAGAAATGGACAACCTCAAAGCCCAAGCCAAACGTTTGGGCATCGAAGACAAGGTTACTTTCCTCGGCGGCGTCCGCGACTTGACCGGCTACTTCAAAGAAGTCGATATTTTGGTGAACACGCCGCATTGCGTGGGCGACCACGGTGCAGGCGTCGGCAACAATATTTTGGAAGCCGGCCTTTACGACACACCTGTCGTGACCTACAACATGGCGGGCATTTCCGAAATGGTCATCACCGGCCAAACCGGCTACTGCATTCCTTTCGGCGATGACGAAGCGTTTATCGAAGCCGTCGATACACTCATCAAACATCCAGAGTTGCGCGGTCAAATGGGCAAAGCCCTGCACAAACATGTCGAAACTTTATGCTCCGACGACGAAATCTACCGCACCACCATGGCTGCGTACAAAATGTAAGGCCGTCTGAAACATGAACATTACCATCGTCGCCCCTTATTGCTCGCTGCCGTCCGAGCCGCATTTCAACCGCTTCTGGTATCTTGCCGAGCTGTTGTCGCAGTCGCATGACGTGTTGCTGATTACCAGCAATTTCAAACACTACGACAAATCTTTCAGACGGCCCGAAGATGCAAAGGCCGCCTCACAAGGCCGTCTGAAAGTGATGTTGTTGGAAGAAAGCGGATACAGCAAAAACGTGTCTTTAGGGCGCGTGACCAGCCATCACCGCTTCGTCAAACATTTTGAAAAATGGTTGGAAAACTGCCGTCCGGGAGAACAAGACGTCGTCTTTTCCGCCTATCCGCTGATTGCTACCAACCTGCTCTTGGGCAAACACAAAGCGCGTTTGGGCTACAAGCTGATTGTCGATGTGCAGGACGTATGGCCAGAGTCCTTCTCTTCGGTCGTACCGTTTTTGAAAAAAGTACCGCACAACCTGCTGCCCTTTGCTTCACGCGCCAACCAAGCCTACCGCTACGCCGACGCGCTGGTCGCCGTATCGCAGACTTATCTCGACCGCGCCAAAGAAGCCAATCCGAATGTACCCGGCGAAGTCGTCTATATCGGCGCGGATTTTCCGAAACTCGATGCCGCGCCTGCCAAAAATTTCGGCGACGACAAAACCCGCTTCTTCTACTTGGGCACGCTCAGTTACAGCTATGACGTGGAAACCGTGTGCAAAGGCGTTCGCAAGCTGTTAGATGCCGGCGAAAATGTCGAATTGCACATCATGGGCGGTGGCCCCGATTTGGACAGGCTCAAACAATACGCCTGCGACGGCATCAAGTTTTACGGCTACATTCCTTACGCCGAAATGATGTCTGTCGCCAAGGGCTGCGACATCTCCGTCAACGCCATCCACTCTTACGCCATGCAGTCGAT
Source organism: Neisseria sp. P0004.S004 (assembly GCF_051963335.1). Taxonomy (NCBI): domain Bacteria; kingdom Pseudomonadati; phylum Pseudomonadota; class Betaproteobacteria; order Neisseriales; family Neisseriaceae; genus Neisseria; species Neisseria sp. P0004.S004. The sequence continues at coordinate 107,818 of NZ_JBQCUK010000002.1, read as the reverse complement.
TACCAACAAACTGTCCGACTATATGGCTTTGCAAAAACCGATTCTGAACAGCCAGGTCAACGACGAAGTTGCCGAAGTCCTCACCCTGCTGCCGCATGCGAACTACCGTTCTGGCGATGTGGAAAGCTTCGTTAAAGCCGCCAAAGATATGTTGAAGCGCAAAGACGATCCTGTTCAGTCCGAAGAAATCGTCCGCCGCTTCAAGCGCGACGTTGCCTATCAAAAAATCGTCAACCTGATTGAAAGATTAGCTCATGAATAAATTTTTCAAACGCCTGTTTGACATTGTTGCCTCCGCCTCAGGGCTGATTATCCTGTCGCCTGTGTTTTTGATTTTGGTGTACCTCATCCGCAAAAACTTAGGCTCGCCCGTGTTCTTCATCCAAGAGCGGCCGGGCAAGGATGGCAAGCCGTTCAAAATGATTAAATTCCGCTCCATGCGTGATGCAATCGATAAAGACGGCAACCCCCTCCCGGACAGCGAACGCCTGACCGATTTCGGCAAAAAATTACGTGCTACCAGCTTGGACGAACTTCCTGAATTATGGAATGTCTTAAAAGGCGAGATGAGTCTGGTTGGCCCTCGTCCGCTGCTGATGCACTACCTGCCGTTGTACAACGACTTCCAAAACCGCCGCCACGAAATGAAACCGGGCGTGACCGGTTGGGCGCAAGTCAATGGCCGCAACGCTATTTCATGGGACGAAAAGTTCGCCCACGATGTTTGGTACATCGACCACTTCAGCTTCTGGCTGGATATTAAAATTTTGTTCCTGACGGTTAAAAAAGTCTTCGTCAAAGAAGGCATCTCAGCCGAAGGAGAAGCCACTATGCCTTATTTCACGGGTAATAAAACTGATGAAAAAAAATAACATACTGATTCTGTCGGCAGGCCGCCGCGTCGAATTGGTGCAGGACTTCCAAACCGAAGCCGCACGTTTTTCAGACGGCATCGGCGTATTTGCCACTGACCTCAATCCCCACATGTCTTCAGCCTGTCATGTCGCCGACCGCGCTTTCAGCGTACCGCGCATCGACGCAGCCGAATACATCGACAGCATTTTCGAACTGGCCAAACAACACAACATCGGCCTGATTGTGCCGACCATCGATACCGAACTGCTCAAGCTGGCCGAAGCACGCGACCGTTTTGAAGCCGAAGGAATACACATCGTCATTTCCGACGCCAAACTGATTACCCTGTGTCGCGACAAGCGCCTGACCGCAGGCCTGTTTGCACAATACGGCATCCGTTCGCCTGAAATTTACGAACGGGACAGCCTGGCCTTCCCGTGTTTTGCCAAGCCTTACGACGGCAGCCGCGCCATCGGTGCGAAAAAAATCAACACACCGGCCGATCTGACCGCCGACATTGCCGAAGATCCGAAAATGATGTTCGCCCAATACATCGATATTGAAAATGCTTTTTCCGAGTTTACCGTCGATATGTATTACGACCGTCAAGGCCGTCTGAAATGCGCCATTCCTCGCGAACGTTTGGAAGTGCGCACCGGCGAAGTCAGCAAAGGCGCGACCCGGCGCAATGCCCTGTATGAAGAGCTGGTTGAAAAAATGGCCGTATTGGAAGGCGCACGCGGCTGCATTACCGCGCAGTTCTTCGTCAGCAAAACCGACAATACGACCTACGGCGTGGAAATCAACCCGCGTTTCGGCGGCGGTTTCCCACTGACCTACGCCGCAGGCGGCAACTATCCGGGCTGGCTGATTCAAGAATACATCGGCGGCCAAGACATTCCCTTCTCCGACGACTGGGAAAACAATTTAATCATGCTTCGTTATGATGCTAAGGTTTTGGTAAGAGAACATGATTAAGCCGGAAGAATCCGTCATCGTTTTTGACCTTGACGATACGCTTTACTCCGAACATGACTACAAATGCTCCGGAATACGGGCAGTTGTAGAGATGATTACGTCGCTTTATCCGCAATACAATGCCGGCGTACTATATGAAATTGCCGACAATAAAAGTAAAGACTGGCTCGACAATTTGTGTCATCATTGCAAATTAAACGAATCAGAGAAACAATCACTCTTGTGGCAATATCGACTGCATCGGCCTGCCATCCGACCCTATGTCGAACCGTCTTTTTTACGGAAGCTGATGCGCCCTTTTGCCGCACGCGCCCTGATTACAGACGGCCGCAGCCTGACACAGCGGTTGAAAATACAGGCCTTGGGCCTGACCGATTTGTTTGACGACATTTTGATTTCGGAAGCCATGCAATCGGAAAAACCCGACGATAAGCGTTTTGTCTTCCTGCAAAACAAATATCCGGCCGCAAAACGTTTTATTTACATCGGCGACAACATCAAAAAAGATTTTGTCGCACCCAACAAACTGGGTTGGCTCTCCATAGGCATCATGCCTAAGCCGCACAATATTCATCAAGCCGAGCCCGAGCAATACGGCCGTGAATACCAGCCCACCCTTTGGATAAACACCCTGGAAGAATTGACTACACTGACAACTTCCGCCACCGAAAAAGCAAATGCATAAGGGACATTTCTCCATGAAAATCTTATTTATGGGTCGTAAACAGGTTTCCGCCAACCTGCTTCGTTTTTTGACCAAACAAGACCATATCGAAATCGTCGGCGTTTTGACCGACAGCCATCTGCAAGGCTCGCCGACCACGGCTGCCGCGCAGGAATTGGGCCTGCCCCTGTACACCTTCGATACGGCTTTGGAAGCAATGCGTGAAGGCCGTCTGAAATACGATTTGGGCTTGTCCGTCCTTTACTGGCGCAAGCTGCGTGATGAATTCCTGAGCATTCCGACTTTGGGCACGATCAACTTCCACCCTGCGCTGTTGCCTGAATACAAAGGCACAGGCGGCTACAACCTGGCCATCATGGATGAGCTGAACGAATGGGGCAACACCGCCCACTACGTCGATGCCTCCATCGACACCGGCGAAATCATCGAAGTGGACCGCTTCCCCATCGATGCCGAAACAGAAACCGCCCAATCGCTCGAACGCAAAACCATGCAGGCGCTGGAACCGTTCGCACAACGCATCATCGCCCGCGCCATCGAGTCGAAAACCAAATTGCCGACCACGCCCAACATCGGCGGCCGCTACGTCAGCCGCGACGAAATGGAAGCCATGAAGCAAATCCTCGACGGCGACAATATCGAGAAGAAAATCCGCGCCTTCTGGTTCCCTCCTTACGACGGCGCATACGTCGAAATCAACGGTCAGAAATACACCCTGATCAACCGCCAACTGCTGGAAGAAATCGCCCCCAAAGGCTCAACCAGTCTTTTTGCAGGAAAAACAAATGCTTAATACATCACTCTCCCCATGGCCAAGCTTTACTCAAGAAGAAGCCGATGCCGTTTCCAAAGTCCTGCTGTCCAACAAAGTCAACTACTGGACAGGTACGGAATGTCGCGAATTTGAAAAAGAATTTGCTGCCTTTGTCGGCACGCAATACGCCGTCGCCCTTTCCAACGGTACGTTGGCTTTGGACGTAGCCCTCAAAGCAATGGGCATCGGCCAAGGCGATGATGTGATTGTCACTTCGCGCACCTTCTTGGCTTCCGCGTCCTGCATCGTAACCGCCGGCGCCAATCCGGTTTTCGCCGATATCGATTTAAACAGCCAAAACATCAGCGCCGAAACCATCAAAGCCGCGCTGACACCAAACACTAAAGCCATCATCGTGGTTCACCTTGCCGGCATGCCTGCCGAAATGGACGACATCATGGCTTTGGCCAAAGAACATAACTTGTGGGTTATCGAAGACTGCGCCCAAGCACACGGCGCGAAATACAAAGGCAAATCCGTCGGCTCTATCGGCCACGTCGGCGCTTGGTCGTTCTGCCAAGACAAAATCATGACCACCGGCGGCGAAGGCGGCATGGTCACCACCAACGACAAAGAGCTGTGGAGCAAAATGTGGTCGTACAAAGACCACGGCAAAAGCTACGATGCCGTGTACCACCGCGAACACGCACCCGGTTTCCGCTGGCTGCACGAAAGCTTCGGTACCAACTGGCGCATGTTGGAAATGCAGGCGGTCATCGGTCGCATCCAGCTCAAACGCATGCCCGGATGGACGGCGCGCCGCCAAGAAAACGCCGCCAAACTGGCTGAAAGCTTGGGCAAATTCGCCAGCATCCGTTTGGTTGAAGTGGCCGACTACATCGAACACGCACAATACAAGTTCTACGCCTTCGTCAAACCCGAACACCTGAAAGAAGGCTGGACGCGCGACCGCATCGTCAGCGAACTGAACGCGCGCAAAGTCCCCTGCTATCAAGGCAGCTGCTCCGAAGTGTATTTGGAAAAAGCCTTCGACAACACGCCTTGGCGTCCGAAAGAGCGGCTGAAAAACGCTGTCCAACTGGGCGACACCAGCCTGATGTTCTTGGTGCATCCGACACTGACCGATGAAGAAATTGCGTTCTGCAAAAAAAACATAGAAGCCGTATTGACTGAAGCCACGGCATAATCATTTTCAGACGGCCTGCAACCTCAGGCCGTCTGAAAAAAGCAAAACAGCCTGCTTCAAACAATCCGTACCAAGCCACATTACAACACTCAGACACACGTAAAAAATAAAATGAACTTGGAAACCCTGCTGGCTCTGCCGCGCAATCTAAAAAAAACCTTCTTCGTCATTCACGATATCTTGATGATCTTCGTGGCATTTTGGTTTGCCCAAAGCCTTAAAGTGCAATACTCCGACGAATGGTTGAGTATCGCCAACTGGCTGGCTTTCGGTAGCACCGCGTTGCTGACCATCATCCTTTTCATCCGTATTGGCCTCTACCGCGCCGTTACGCGCTTCGTCAGCGTCCGCGTCCTGACCGCCGCCGCATTCGGCAGCATTATTTCAGCGGTCTTGTTCTGCCTGACCACCCTGGTTTTTGAACAAAAACTGCACCTTGCCCTGCCCATCGTCTATTTCTTGGTCTTGGTGGTCGGCGTAACCAGCTCGCGCATGATCCTGCGCGCGATTCTGACCGACCACCACCGCAAGCAGATGACACCCGTCATCATCTACGGCGCAGGCCAATCCGGCCGCCAATTGCTGGAAGCCATCAAACAGGTTAACGAATACTCGGCCATCGCCTTTGTCGATGACAACCCGAAAATCCAACGCACCGTCATCTATGACCTTGCCGTCTACAACCCCAACGAAATCCCGATGCTGATCAGCCGCTACGGCGTTCGCAAAATTCTGCTGGCGATTCCAAGTTCTACGCCTGAAGAACGCAAAGACATCATCCGCCGCCTCGAAGCATACAAATGCGAAGTCCTGACCATTCCGGGCATGAAAGATTTGGTGGACGGCAAAATCAGCGTCAGCTCATTGAAAAAAATCTCCGTGGTCGATTTGCTCGGCCGCGCCCCTGTGGCACCGCGCCCTGAATTGATGAGTGCCGACATCAGCGACAAAGTCGTGATGGTGACCGGCGCAGGCGGCTCTATCGGCTCCGAGCTTTGCCGTCAAATTCTCAACTGCCGTCCGACCAAACTGCTGTTGTTTGAATTGTCCGAATTCGCCCTGTACAGCATAGACAAAGAATTGCGCGAAACCCAAGCCGCGCAAGGCAGCCAAGTCGAAGTCGTACCGCTTTTGGGTTCGGTTCAAAACAAAGAACGCCTCAGCAGCGTCATGAAGGCCTACCAAGTCGATACCGTCTATCATGCCGCAGCCTACAAACATGTCCCTATGGTCGAGTTCAACACCATCGAAGGCATTCAAAACAACGTGTTCGGCACACTCTGCTGCGCACAGGCTGCCGTAGATGCTGGCGTTTCCACCTTTGTTTTGATTTCCACCGACAAAGCCGTCCGCCCGACCAACACCATGGGCGCCAGCAAACGCATGGCCGAACTCTGCCTGCAAGCCCTTGCCGCCGAGCCGGAACAAAAAACACGCTTCTGCATGGTGCGTTTCGGCAATGTATTGGGTTCGTCCGGCTCCGTTGTCCCGGTATTTGAAAAACAAATTGCCGAAGGCGGCCCGATTACCCTGACCCACCAAGACATTACCCGCTACTTCATGACCATTCCCGAAGCGGCGCAACTGGTTATCCAAGCCGGCGCAATGGGTAAAGGCGGCGACGTTTTCGTCCTCGACATGGGCGAATCCGTCAAAATCATCGACCTTGCCCGTCAAATGATTGTCCTCAGCGGCCTCAAAGTCAAAGACGAGCAACACCCGCACGGCGACATCGAAATCAAGATTACCGGCCTGCGCCCGGGCGAGAAACTTTATGAAGAACTGCTCATCGGCGACGAGGTGCAAAAAACCACTCATCCCCGGATTATGACCGCCAGTGAAGTAATGCTTCCATGGACGCAATTATCTGACATACTGTCGGAACTCCAAACCGCTTGTCTCCAAAGCGACCAAAACAGCCTGCGCCAGCTTCTGTTGCGCGCACCGACAGGCTTCGTACCTAAAGACGGTATCTGCGACTTGGTTTGGCAACAAAACAACAAGGCCGTCTGAACATTTTCAGACGGCCCGGACACCATACTGCAAGGACTACTACATGAAAAAAACGCTCTCCCTGCTTACTCTATTTGCACTGGCTGCCTGTAACAGCACGACAGTCATTCCCGGTTCGACCATCAAAACCCGAACCAAAACCATTGTTTACACCGACAACGACACCGCCGCCGATACCAACCTCGACAGCCGTGTTGCCGTTTACCCCATCACGCCCAACCTGATTGAAAAAATGCGTACGCCGCCCGTACTTTCCCAAGACAACCAAGGCTTGGAGCAAAGCAAAAGCGCTTACCGCTACCGCATCGGCAGCGGCGACGTCCTCAACATCATGGTTTGGGCGCATTCCGACCTCAACTCCCCTATCCAACAAAGCAACCCGCAAACCAACCAAGTCAGCCGCGGCGCCTGGGTGGATGAGGGCGGTTACATCACTTACCCGTTGGCAGGCAAAATCCAAGCCAAAGGCAAAACTTTGGACGAATTGCAAAACATCCTGACCAACCTTTTAAGACGCTACATCAAAAACCCTCAAGTCGCCATCAACGTTACCGAGTTCCGCTCGCAACGCGTTTCCGTTTCCGGCGCCATCAACCAAGCCGGCCAATTGCCGATTACCAATATCCCGATGACCATTTTGGATGCCATCAACCAAGCCGGCGGCGTTACCCAAAGCGCCGACACCCAGCACATCAAATGGACGCACAACGGCGTCGACCGCACCATCTCCCTGCAAAACATGCTGCAATACGGCGATATGTCGCAAAACCACCTCCTCAGCCATGGCGACATCGTTTACGTTCCTAACAGCAGCAACAACAAAATCTACATCATGGGTGAAGTCGGCAAACAAGCGACCCTGCCGATCGGCAACCACGGCCTCAACCTGACCCAAGCGCTCGGCGAAGTGGGAGGTATGAACCAAGCCTATGCGGATGCAACCGGCGTATTCGTGATCCGCCGCGTGCCTGAAGATGCGGCCAAACCTATCCACATCTACCAGCTCAACCTGAAAGATGCGACCTCTTACGCAATGGGCAGCGAATTCAAACTGCGTTCGGAAGACACCGTTTACGTTACCTCCGCCCCGGTTACCCGTTGGAACCGCGTAATGTCACAAATTACCAACTCCATCAGCAACGTCAACACCCTCGACAATACGTTTAAATAAGCAGTGGTTCCTGCTGTCAGACCCCGTTTGACAGCAGGATACAAAATCACGCACAATCCGACCAAATTACATAAACGGCATATAAAAGCCGTACACACCACACAAACGGAAAAGCAGTACCTTATAGTCTGACTCACGCTTTTTTCAGACCATAAACCGAAACAATATCATGTACCACAACATACTCATTGTCTGCCTAGGCAACATCTGCCGCTCCCCCACCGCAGAGCGGATTATGCAGAAAAAACTACCCGGCCACCGCATCAGCAGCGCCGGCATAAAAGCACTGGCAGGTAAGGATGCCGATTTCCAAGCCATCAAAACCGCACTCAAATACGGCGTTATCGTTGCAGGCCATACGGCACGCCAACTGACCGCCCAAATGTGCGAACAGGCCGATTTGATTCTCGTCATGGAGCCCAGTCAAATCGACATGGTGGCCGACATCCATCCGCCGGCACGCAGCAAAACCATGCTGTTTGCCCAATGGTTGCCGAAGAAAACCGTACCTGACCCATACAAACAAAGCAGCGAAATGTTTGAAGCCGTTTTCGAACAGCTCAATGCTGCCGCAGACACTTGGAAAACCAAACTAAACGGAAAAACTCAACCGGTATAAAACCGGCATGAACAAGAAAGCAAGCAATGAAAAAAACGACCTACACACCTTATAGCGCAGACAACGACGAAATCGACTTCGGCCAACAGCTCCGCGTCATTTGGATGCACAAATACAAAATCCTCGCCGCCCTGCTTGCAGGCGGCATACTCGGCACGGCCTTCAGCCTGGCATCCACCCCGCAATACCGCGCCGACGCCATGTTGGAAATTGAAACGCGGCAAAACCAAATCCTGACCGAAATCAACAGCATCTTCAACAACCAAACCACGCCGTCTGAAGCAGAAGTCGAGCTGGTTCAATCACGCCTGGTGCTGGGTAAAACCGTTGACGACCTCCAACTCGACCAAGAAGTCAAAGCCAAATACACGCCTGTTATCGGCAGCCTGATGCACAATCTCAGCGGCAACCCCGATCCCAAACTGACCGTCGGCAACTTTACCGTACAAGAAGAATGGTTCAACAAAACCTTCACGCTGACCGTCAAAAACAACAAAGCCTATACCCTCACCCTTCCCGACAAACACGTCGTCGAAGGCAAGGTCGGCGTGCCTCTGAAAATCAACAACCAAACCATCCTCAAAATCGATCAAATCCTGGCCGATCCGGGCCAAGAGTTTGCGTTGACCAAGTTCTCACGCATCAGCGCCATCGAAAACATCCAAAGCAAACTGGCGGTCATCAGCAAAGGTAAAACCAGCCCCATCATCAACCTTACCTTTACCGGCACCGACCCTAAACGCACTAGCGTCATCCTCAACAGCATTGCCGACAACTATGTTGCGCAAAACCGCGAACGCGACGTCCAAGTCGCATCCAGCGGCTTGGCTTTCATCAGCGAAGAATTGCCGCGCCTGAAAGAAACCTTGCAGGACGCTGAAAACAAACTCAATGCCTACCGCCAACAATCAGGCTCCCTCGACATTCCGCTTGAGTCTAAAGGCGCATTGGAAAGCCTGACCGGCATCGAAACCCAAATTACCCTGCTTAAAACCGAAGAAGCAGGTTTGGCCGAGCTGTACACACCGGAACACCCTTCCTATAAAGCCGTATTGGACAAACTCTCCGTCCTCGAACGCGCCAAAAACAAAATCAACCAACAAATCGCCGAATTGCCCAATACCCAACAAGAAGTCATCCGCCTGACCCGCGACGTAGAAACCAACCAAGCAACCTACGTCCAACTGTTGAGCAAACAACAAGAGCTCAACATCATGAAAGCCAGTGCGCAAGGTAATGTCCGCATCGTCGATTATGCTTACGTCCCTGAAAACCCGGTTGCACCGCGCAAAGCCGTCATCACGCTCCTGAGCGCACTTGCCGCAGGCTCGTTGACCGCTTTGTGGCTGATGATCCGCAACCGCATGAAAAACGGCATTACTTCATCCGAAGAAATCGAAAACCTCAACTTAGAAGTCGTTGCTCTTGTTCCGCACTCCAAAACCCAGCAAAAACGCGACTTCTTCAAAAACAAATTCAAGAAAACCGGCGGCCGTTCCAACTATCTGCTGGCTAGCGAAGACCGTACCGACACGGCCGTCGAAGCCATCCGCGCCCTGCGTACCAATATCTACTTCTCTATGCTGGACGCGCCCAACAACGTCCTCATGATTACCGGCGCCGCGCCTGAGGCAGGTAAATCCTTTATCTCCGCCAACCTCGCCGCCGTAATGGCGCAATCGGGCAAACGCGTTCTGCTTATCGATACCGATATGCGCAAAGGCTATCTTGACCGACTCTTCGGCCTTACCCCCGAGTTCGGCTTGTCCGACATCCTAAGCGGCAAAGCGGCTCCGGCCAAAGCCGTACAAGAGACCGGCATTGAAAACCTCCACTTCATCAGCAGCGGCAGCTATCCCAGCAATCCGTCCGAGCTTTTGATGGACAACCGCTTCAACGAGTTGCTTGCCCACGCGCGCCAACGCTACGATTACGTCATCTTGGACACGCCGCCCGTATTGGCCGTTACTGACGCCGTTATCATCGGCCAACATGCCGGCACCGTCCTGATGATCAGCCGTTATGCGCACACGCGTGCACGAGAGCTTGAGGCCAGCGTCGAACGCCTCAAACAAAACCACATCAACATCAAAGGTGTCGTCCTCAACGGCATGAAGCGCGAAGCCAACAACAGCTACGACTACTACGCCTACGATGCCTACCATTCCGGCAACAATAAATCATAAAACGAAGCAGGCCGTCTGAACTTTCAGACGGCCTGAGGCTTTTTAAACAGCACAAAATGTTTTTCACAAACGCCGCCCTTGCACCCCAAAGCCGTTTGTTTTAAAGTAAGCCCCGTTCCCATATGGAAGAAAAACATGAAAATTACCGTCATCGGCGCAGGTTCGTGGGGTACAGCTCTCGCGTTGCACTTTGCGCACCACAACAATGAAGTCGCCCTTTGGACACGCAATCCCGACCAAATCCGCACCCTGCAAGCAGACCGCGAAAACAAACGCGGCCTGCCCGGCTTCCCTTTCCCTGAGTCCCTGACCGTTTATGCCGATTTGGGCGAAGCGCTGAAAGACAGCCAACTTGCCCTGATCGTTACCTCCGTAGCCGGCCTCAGAAGCAGCGCCGAGCTGCTCAAACAACATAACGCCGCCGACATTCCCGTTCTCGCCGCCTGCAAAGGTTTTGAACAAGATACCGGCCTCCTGACTTTCCAAGTACTGAAAGAAGTCCTGCCTAACAATAAAAAAATCGGCGTTCTCTCAGGCCCGAGCTTTGCCCAAGAACTTGCAGCCCAACTGCCTTGCGCCGTCGTTCTTGCTTCCGAAAACAAAGACTGGGTGGAAGAAACCACCGCCCAACTGAACACCAACGTAATGCGCCTATACGGCAGCACCGACGTCATCGGCGTTGCTGTGGGCGGTGCCGTTAAAAACGTCATGGCGATTGCCACCGGCCTTTCAGACGGCCTCGAATACGGTCTCAATGCACGTGCAGCCTTAGTAACACGCGGCCTTGCCGAAATCACACGCCTTGCCATCGCCATGGGCGCGCAACCCAAAACCATGATGGGCTTGGCAGGCATCGGCGACCTTATCCTGACCTGTACCGGCGCACTCTCGCGCAACCGCCGCGTCGGCCTCGGCCTCGCAGAAGGCAAAGAGTTGCATCAAGTGCTTGTCGAAATCGGCCACGTTTCCGAAGGCGTCAGCACCATTGAAGAAGTCTTCAACACCGCCGCCAAATACCAAATCGATATGCCCATCACTCAAACCCTGCTGCAACTCATCCGCAAAGAAATGACCCCGCAGCAAGTCGTTGAACGACTGATGGAACGAAGCGCGCGCTTCGAATAAATGGTCGCGCCGTCTGCCATTCAGACGGCCTGACGCACAATATGACGACCATAAGGCCGTCTGAAGGGAAACACATGAACCAATCACTGAACAATCTGGAAATCAACGTTTACCAACTTGTCCAAAAATTTGAAACGCTGGTTTCAGAAAACCGCCGTCTCAACGAAGAAATCGACAGACTCAAACTCGAGCAAGAGCAACAAAAACGCCAACACGACGCGGCCATTGACGAACTCAGCGAAGCCTTGCTGGTTCAAGTCGGCAAACTCAAAGAAGACCTGCAAAGCAAAATTGACAACCTGACTGCCGAAAAAGAAAACTACCGCAACGCGCTGGCCCAAAGTGCAGACCAAATCCGCAGCCTCATTGCCCGATTGCCCCAAGAAACACAACAATAAAAGGACGCCCCGTGAGTATCGAACAAGTCAATCTCGACATCATGAATGTCAACTTCACCATCAACACACCGAGTGAAGAAAAAGCCACCCTTCTGCAAGCCGTTGAAATGCTCAACAAGAAAAGCGATGCGATTAAAGAAAGCGGCCGCATCGTCGGCACGGACAAAATCGTCGTCATGGCAGCCCTCAACGTCGTACACGACCTCTTGAAAACCACCCTCAACGACGATTTGGCAATCGGTGAATTTGAGCGTAAAATAACCGACATGAACAACGCGTGCCAAAAAGCACTGGCGCGCTTGGAGCAAAACTAATTTCCCCTTTTCCCTGCGGTGTTCGCGAAGGCATATATTCCTTTGAACCAATACGTTCGCTTTAGGTTGCCGGGAGTTGTAGTGGGCGCGAGCGTCCGTTTGCCGGACGCACCCGAAACTACCCGAGGTGACCGCCTTGTCAGCAAGGTTCAAGCGGATTCAGCCTAAACGGCACTCGTGGGGATTCCCTAAAAAAGCCATACCGAAAGGTGTGGCTTTCCCCTTTCTAAGTAAAGACTTTCGTAAAGATTTCCGGCCGTCTGAAAAAACCGCATATTCATGCATCAAACACGCTCAATTAAGATTGACAAAAACCAATCTCCTCTTTAAAATCCATAACTTTCTATATATATCTGGATTCCAACCATGAAAACCTTCTCTGCAAAACCCCATGAGGTGAAGCGCGAATGGTTCGTCATTGACGCAGAAGACAAAGTTCTGGGTCGTGTCGCAGCCGAAGTCGCACACCGTCTGCGCGGCAAACACAAACCCGAATACACCCCTCACGTTGATACCGGCGACTACATCATCGTCATCAATGCAGACAAACTGCGCGTGACCGGTGCTAAATTCGAAGACAAAAAATACTTCCGTCACTCTGGTTTCCCAGGCGGCATCTACGAGCGCACTTTCCGCGAAATGCAAGAGCAATTCCCTGGCCGCGCTTTGGAACAAGCCGTAAAAGGCATGTTGCCTAAAGGTCCTCTGGGCTACGCCATGATCAAAAAACTGAAAGTGTACGCCGGTGCCGAACACGGCCACGCTGCACAACAACCTAAAGTTTTGGAACTGAAATAATAAGGACACGACATGAACGGTAAATACTACTACGGCACAGGCCGCCGCAAAAGTTCAGTGGCTCGTGTATTCTTGACTAAAGGTACCGGCCAAATCATCGTAAACGGCCGTCCCGTTGACGAATTCTTCGCACGTGAAACCAGCCGCATGGTTGTACGTCAACCTCTGGTTCTGACTGAAAATGCCGAATCTTTCGACATCAAAGTTAACGTAACCGGCGGCGGCGAAACCGGTCAATCCGGCGCTATCCGTCACGGCATCACCCGCGCCCTGATCGACTTCGACGCAGCCCTGAAACCAGCTCTGTCTCAAGCAGGCTTCGTTACTCGCGATGCTCGTGAAGTTGAACGTAAAAAACCAGGTTTGCGCAAAGCACGTCGTGCAAAACAATTCTCCAAACGTTAATACGTTTTCAGAATCGAATCAAAAGCCTTGCTCTGCAAGGCTTTTTTCATTTATCAAACAATCATTCAATCTTTTTTCACGGCAAATACATGACGAAAACCCTGCTCCACTACGCCAAATCATTGCTTCAGGCCGTGATTATTTTCATCTTTCTCTCCTTGATTGTCGACTGGGTACGCAAACCCGACCAACCCTTGCAATCAGCAGCGCAAACCCTCACGCTAACCAACGGACAAACCACTTCCCTCCAATCCTTCAGCCAGAACCGTGTTGCCGTTGTTTACTTTTGGGGTAGCTGGTGCGGTATTTGCTCATACACATCGCCGACCATAGAAAAACTGCATCAAGACAATATTCCGACTCTGGGCGTAGCCTTGCGCTCCGGAAGCGACCATGATATTGCCCGCCATATGCAAGAAAACAATCTATCCTTTCCAAACCTCAATGATTCAGACGGCCTGATGGCTCAAAAATGGAACATAGCCGTCACACCAACCATTATCATATTAAAAGATGGAAAAATGATTCATCACACATCCGGACTTTCCAGCTACATCGGCTTAAAAATCAGAATTTACTTAGCAGACATCTTCGGCTAAATTCATTGAAAATCCACTAAAAATAGAAAATCCAAAGAATCATCTCCGCCGAATATATTTACCCTATTCCATTTCATAAATAAATAAACTATCTCTTTCCCGATAACATATGATTTTGTTGAGATTATAAAGAAAATAGACTAAGATATAACCATAAGAACAATTGGAAACATTATTATCAAAACAAACTGTTAGAGATCTTCATCTAATATTGTGGCCGTGATGCTTTTGTTCCCATAGACCCGGTTGCCGACGGCAGCCTTAAAACAGCAATATTCGCCTTTATTAATTTACCTCACGCTTCAACGGTTTGATTTTTGATAACCCCGGAGACTTAGTAATGCCCAACCAATCTAAACATGCATCTATCAATATCGGTCTGATTCAGGCAAGGGAAGCATTGATGACCCAATTCCGCCCTATTCTGAACCAAGCCAATATTACTGACCAGCAATGGCGTATCATCCGGCTCTTAGCGGAAAACGGCACACTCGACTTTCAAGATTTGGCCAATCAGGCCTGCATCCTCCGTCCCAGCCTGACCGGCATTCTGACCCGCTTGGAAAAAGCAGGTTTGGCCGTGCGCCTGAAGCCTTCCAACGACCAACGCCGCGTTTATCTGAAACTGACGCCCGAAGGCGAGAAACTCTATGAGTCCACCGGCGCATTGGTTGACGAGCGCTATGACGCAATTGAAAAAGTCCTTTCCAAAGAAAAAATGGCACAACTCAAAGAACTCTTGGCAGAGCTGGCAAAAATCGAACAGGCATTAAAATAAAGCGAGCCGGATGACAGATTCAACACACACACTCAAGAGATCCTTCCGAGATGCCATGGCCTCCTGTGCCGCCGGTGTACACGTTATCACGACAGACGGTGAAGCAGGGCGCTATGGCATTACCATGACTGCCGTCACTGCCGTTACCGACGAGCCGCCGACAGTCATGCTGTGCATCAACCGCCAATCCGCCATCATCCCCATCCTGCAGGGCAACCGCGATTTGTGTATCAACACGCTCAA
Source organism: Neisseria sp. P0004.S004 (assembly GCF_051963335.1). NCBI lineage: Bacteria > Pseudomonadati > Pseudomonadota > Betaproteobacteria > Neisseriales > Neisseriaceae > Neisseria > Neisseria sp. P0004.S004. The sequence continues at coordinate 92,690 of NZ_JBQCUK010000002.1, read as the reverse complement.
CGACAGCCAGCAGGATGTCGCCGAACACTTTGCCGGACTGACCGACCTCTCGCCCGAAGAACGCTTCGAATACCATATTTGGCATAGAGGGCAAACCGGACAGCTCGAAGTCGAAGGCGCGCTGGCGCACCTACACGGCAGTATTGTCGATCAACGCGAAATCGGCACACATTACGTCTTTTTCGTTCAGATCAACGAAATCCGCAATACCGACGCGCAAGCGCCGGCATTGCTGTATTTCCGTAGGCAATTCAAATCTTTGGCATAAATAAAGGTCTCAGGCCGTCTGAAACATCTGTTTCATTTTTTCAGACGGCCTGAGACTTTTTCTGTTTCACACATTATAGGCACAACCATGAAAGCAATGATATTGGCCGCCGGTCGCGGCGAGCGCATGCGCCCTCTGACCGACCACACGCCCAAACCTTTACTCGAAGTAGCAGGCACGCCACTTATCGGTTGGCACTTGCGCCGCCTGCAGCAGGCCGGATTCACTGAAATCGTCATCAACCATGCCTGGCTTGGCCAGCAAATCGAAGACACCTTAAAAGACGGTTCGGACTACGGCGTGCGCATCGCCTATTCTCCCGAGCGCGCCGGAGGCCTGGAAACCGCCGGCGGCATTGCCACTGCCCTGCCGCTTTTGGGCAACGAGCCGTTTTTGGTCGTCAATGGCGACGTGTTGACCGACATTGATTTCCAAGCTGCACGACTGGCTGCCCAGCGTATGCAGGAACACAACCTTCTCGCCCATTTGTGGCTGGTGGACAATCCGCCCCATCATCCCGAAGGCGACTTCGGCCTGCTTTCAGACGGCCTGGTATCTGCATCATCCGCAGACGGCCAAGCCCTTACTTTCAGTGGTGTGGGCGTTTATCATCCTGCGCTTTTCAAAGACACCCCGGCACACCAGGCTGCCAAGCTTGCCCCTCTGTTGCGTCAAGCCATGAGCCAAAACCAAATCAGTGGCGAACACCATAACGGCCTTTGGTTGGACGTCGGCACAGTCGAACGCCTGCAAGAAGCCGACCGTATCGCCCAAAGCTGGTAAAACAAAAGGGACGTATCCGATACGCCCCTTTTAATATTCAAGGCCGTCTGAAAACATTGATCAAATCATTTTCAGACGGCCTCAATCCATCAATCAAATTTTGCCAATTTCTTTTCTTTCTTCATTCCCAACAGGCCATTGGCAATCATCACGCACAATCCCGACCAAATCAGTCCGTAGCCGATCAATGCGCCGCCTTGTACCGGCTCGCCCAGCCACACAATCGACACAATAAAAAGCAATACAGGCTCCAAATAGCTCAACATACCGAACACTGCCACCGGCAGCAATTGATTCGCCTTCAAATTCAAATGCATGGATATTGCACTATTAAAACCCAGCAACACAATAAAAAAGATTAAAACCGGTTTGGCCGCAATCATCGCCGGCGTATCCGTTGCCAGCACAATATACGCCAACGCAAACGGCGTAATCATCATCAAATCAAAGGTCAGCCCGATTAAGGAAGGCACGCCCAGCTTGCGGCGCAGCAGATAATAAAACGGATAAGTACCGAACACCCATACAGTCGTCCACGAAAACGCGCCCGACCGCACCAATTCACATGCCACGCCTGCACACGCCAAGATTACCGCCACCCTCTGCAACCGGTTCAAACGCTCTTTAAACCAAATCCGTCCGCCCAGCATCATCGCCAAAGGAAACAGGAAATAACCCATGGCAATGTTTACCCCTTCCCCATTGACCGGCCCCCAGACAAACAGCCACAACTGGCTGGCAAATATCGGCGTCGGCAATACAATCAGCAGCCACCGTTTCCAATCCCGGCCGACGCCATAAGCAAAACGCATTGCCGCCTGCCAACCGTTGACCATGGTCATCAGCACGCACAAAGCCGACAGCATGGCGACCATGCGCCAGGCAAACACCTCCGTCCCCGTCATCGGCCTCATCCACATGCCGTACAAAAATAGCATGGAAAACAACAAATTGGACGCTACCGCAGCCAGCAAACCTTTGGATAAATTCGTCATTTCAGACGGCCTTTTGCAATCAATCAAAGTTAATATTGTAGAAAAAACGGATGAAAAAATTACTCATCTTTTTGAATGAAGTTGTACCGCAAACATCTATTTCATTAAAGGCCGTCTGAAAACCCTGTCTTCAGGTTTTCAGACGGCCTTTCATTACATCGAAGCAGTCTAATGTATCAACCCTGCTTCACAATATCCGACAGCGGCCAGCGCGGCTTGACATTGAATGCACCGACAGCCTGACGCTCGGCAAGACGCATCGCGCCGGCAAAGGCAATCATTGCGCCGTTGTCGGTGCAATATGCCATCGGTGGGAAATAGACGTTGATTTTTTCTTCCTGCGGCTTGGGTTTGCCTTTTTCAGACGGCATTTTGACGGTTAAGCGCGAAAATTCATCGCGCAGTTTCCAGTTTGCACCCACACCGCCGGCAACCACCAAAGTTCTGAAACCTGTATCCAACAACGCTTTTTTGGCTTTGGCCGCCAATACGTCAACCACCGCATCTTGGAAAGCGCGGCAAATGTCGTTACGCGTCTGCTCGGGAATTTCATCGCAACCCGTTTCGGCGCGGACTTTTTCGACAGCGGTTAAAACGGCGGTTTTCAAACCGGAAAAGCTCATCTGCAAATCGTGCGAATGGAGCATGGGGCGTGGGAACGTGAAGGCATCAGGCGTGCCGAGTTTGGCCAACTCGGATAATTTGGCACCGCCGGGATAAGGCAGGCCCAAGAGCTTGGCCGTTTTATCAAATGCCTCGCCTGCCGCATCATCCACACTTTCACCCAGCAAGGTGTAATCGCCGATACCGCGTACAGCCATAAATTGCGTATGTCCGCCCGACACCAGCAAAGCAACAAATGGAAATTCAGGCTTGTCGTCTGCCAACAAGGGCGAGAGCAAATGGCCTTCAAGATGGTGGACAGGGATAACGGGCTTGCCGATGGCAAATGCCAACGCATTGGCAAAGCTTGAACCGGCCAGTAATGCGCCACCCAAGCCCGGACCTTGCGTAAAGGCAACCGCGTCAATATCGGCATAGCCTACGCCTGCCTCCTTCAAGCAACCTTGCGTCAACGGCACCACACGGCGGATATGGTCGCGACTGGCCAATTCGGGAACAACGCCGCCGTATTCGGCGTGCATCGCCATCTGGGTGTGCAAATGATGCGCCAACAGGCCGCGCTTGGTGTCGTAGAGCGCAACGCCGGTTTCGTCGCAAGATGATTCAATTCCTAATACCAACATGGTTTGAGGCCGTCTGAAAAAATGATTAAAAACGATTCAGACGGCGTTTTCCCCGAAAACGGAAAAAGGCCGTCTGAAATAAAGTGCAGAATAAGCGATTTACAAAGTGCCGTAAGAGTGCAGGCCGCTCAAGAACATATTCACGCCGATAAAGGCAAAGGCGGTAATGACCAGGCCGATGACCGCCCACCAAGCCAACACTTTGCCGCGCCAGCCTGCCACCAGCCGCAAATGCAACCAGACCGCGTAATTCAGCCAAACGATGAATGCCCAAGTCTCTTTCGGGTCCCAGCTCCAATAGCGGCCCCACGCATCGGCCGCCCACAATGCGCCGAGGATGGTGGCAATGGTGAAGAACAGGAAACCGACGGCAATCGCTTTGTACATGACTTCTTCAATAACTTGAGATTGCGGCAGCCATGATTTTTTGCCCGCATCTTCTTTTCTGAGCGCCAACAGTTCGGCAATACCCAGCATGGCGGCGATACAGAATGCGCCGTAGCCGATAAAGTTGGCCGGAACGTGGATTTTCATCCACCAAGACTGCAAAGCAGGAATCAGCGGCTGAATGGTATGCGCCTCGCGCGAAACGCTGTACCACAAGACAAATCCGACTACAACCGCCATAAAGCTGAAGACAAATCCGCCCAGTTTTTGTACGGCAAAACGGCCTTCGTAATAGAGATACATCAGCGCCGTAATGACCAAGAACAAGATGAATACTTCGTAAAGGTTGGAAACCGGAATATGGCCGGCATCGGGACGCAACAGATAGCTTTCATGCCAGCGCACCAGCAAGCCAACAAAGCCCGCCATCGCGGAAACCCACGCAAACACGCTCCCCATGCCCAAAAGCGTATTGGTCGGCACATTCTTGCGCACCGCCGCTATCGCACCGACGATATAGGCAAACAAGGCAAAGAATACAAACGCGCATTGCCACATAATCGCCGACTGGCTGCTTAACAGGTATTTGAGCAGGAAGCCGTCTGCGCGTTTGATATCGCCGCCATACAAATCAACGGCCAAATACGCCAGGCACACGCCCACAGGGATAAACCAGCGCATCGGTTTAAAAAACCAACCCAGAAAAACGGCAATACCGGCACTCGCCCACAAAATCACCATTTCGTAGATGTCCATATGCAGACCGGCCTGGGTTTGGGCAATAAACGCACCGATGGCAATCAGCAGTGCGAATGCCCAGTCGAAGAGGTTGAGGTTTCGGATAAATGATTTGTGTGTCAGAAGCTCATGCTCGGGCAAGGCCTGATGTTTGTTATTCATGGTTCAAATCCTTGGCAAGCTGCTGCAATTGCCGTGTGTGTTGCGGAAATTCTTTCTGCAAGTCGCGTTCGTTGCGGCTGGAAGACATGGCAAAACGGATACGGCCGTCTGAAAACAGCAGCCAAGCGCGTTTTTCACGAATATAGAACATAAACACCGTACCCAACACCAGCAATACCGAACCCAGATATACCAAGAATGCGCCCGGCGAACGGGTCATCTGCAATCCGGAAGAGCGCACTTCGGAATAGCCGTCCAATTGCAACAACATCGGCGCAGGATACTCGGTCAAACCGGTGTACGCGTCCATTGCATGCAGCAGGAAGCGGTTGCGCTTTTCGTCTTGCGGCCAAGCCGGCAGGTTGTATGTACTGATCGTGTCTTCCAAAGCGGCGTTCATCACACCATAGAGCATCTCGTAAAAATAGCCCTGCATTTTTTCCTGCTGCTCTTTCGGAATATTGGTGGTAACAAATTTGTCCAAAGCCAAATAGCCGCCTTTGGCAAAAATCGACAAGGTATTTTCCGCCGCCGCCATGAATTGCTCGCGGATTTCGGCGGGTGCGCCTTTAACGGCGTTGGCAACGGTTTTACGGCGTGCCGCATCGTCTTTCAAATATTGGCGCAAAGCCATAAAGGTATCGATTTTACCGTTTTTATCCATCGGAATGCGCAACCAACGGTATTGCTGCGCCAAGCCGCTGCGCGTGCCGGTAATGAAGAAATAGTCTTCATCTTGTTTCAGCGGCAACATATAGTTTTTATATTCGACCGCCTGCCCCGCTTTATCGCGGATACGGTAAACGATAGACGGGCCAATATTGGTGTATTTTTTGTCTTCCTGACGGACGGAGCGTACATCATTAAGGGCGGATTTCAGGTTTTGCTCTTTTTCAGACGGCTCGCTCATGTCTTCGACGTTCATCGAAGTAAACTGGTCGAATTCCAGTTTATAAGAGGTCTTGCCCAAATCCAGCGGAAACTCGCGCATGGAAGTCGCTTTGAGTTTGACCGGAGTGCGGTCGGCATCGGCCAGATTCCACGCTTTAAACGTCAAGTCTGAACCGCCGTCGGCGAAACTTGCCTGATAAACCGTAATACCGTGCAGCGTCAAAGGATGGTTGACGCGGATGGTGTGTTCGCTGACTTTGCCGGTTGCCTTGTCCGTGACTTCCAAGTCGCTGGCGAAATCGCGTGGCATACCGGTATCGTAAAAATCAATATGGAATTTCTTCAATTTGACGGAAAACGGCAAGTCTTGCACGAGCATGCCGTTATCCGCATTCAAAAATACCACGTCCGCGCTCTGACCTTCCGAAATATTGACATTGCCCCTAAACGACAAATTAGACGTACCCAACACGCTTTCGGGCTTAAAGTCTTTGGCGTAAACCGCCGTATTGTCCGGCACGACCTGGCCGGTAAGCATACCGATTTTCAGCAGGATATTGCTGTCTATCAAACCGCCCAAACAAATCACAATCAGCGCGGCATGGGCAAAGATATAGCCCCATTTGTTCATCGCACCTTTTTTTGCCGCCACCAAAACCGAACCGTCTTCACGCGTAACGGTTTTGCAGCCATAGCCCTGCACTTCCAAATAACGTTGCGCGACTTCAGGCGTCACCTGTCCGTCTAAAACGATGGAATGGCGCATTGCCGCCAGCGATTTTTCCTTCGCATTTTCACGGAAGGAACGAATCTCGCGCAAAAACGGCGGAACATTGCGAATCAGGCACAATCCGGTGGAAATCACCAAAAACATCATGATGACAACGAACCACGCCGAGGCGTACACGTCGTACAGGCCCAAAAAGCCGAAAATCTGCGACCAAAACGGGCCGAATTTCACCAAATAATCGACTTGTGGCTGGTTTTGCTGCAAGACCGTACCGATAATCGAAGCCACACCCAACAGGCTAAGCAGGGCAACGGCAAAGCGCATGGAGCTGAAAAAGGCAAACCATGGTCTACGGATGAGTGGGACGGATGATGAAGATTTACTCATGTCTCAAATGTCGGCTTTGGGCAACCCGATCGGTAGAACGGACTGCAATGACGTGTGATGCGAAAGGAAGAATACTGCATATTGTAGTAAAAATCTTGCTGTCGCTATTTGAAAAAACCAATCAGGCTTATCGGCCTATATTGGCTAAGGCCGTCTGAAGGGTTTTCAGACGGCCTGTATCAATAAGCTCGTTTCAAAACGAAATTAGTGCAAACCTTGAATGAAGTTGGCTACTGCGTTCAACTCTTCTTCGCTCAGGCGGTTGGCAATATCGGCCATAATGGCGTTTTTGCGTTGGCCGGATTGGTAAGCTTTCATTTGCTCGACAACGTAAGCTTTGTGTTGGCCGCCCAGACGAGGATAGGCTTGGATTTCAGTACCGCCGCCCGGGATACCTGCGCCGCTAGGACCGTGGCAAGACATACATGCCGGCAGTTTTTTAGCGCTCAGGCCGCCGCGATAGATTTTCGCGCCCAGCTCTGGGTTTTCTTTAGGATTGGCTTCGCCCGGTTTGCCTTGTTGTTTGGCGTAGTAGGCGGCAGCGTCGCGGATGTCTTGTTCGGACAAGTTCATCACCATCGGTTTCATCACGCCGGCAGCACCGTGGGTACGGGTACCGTCTTTGATGGCCATGGTTTGACCGTAGGTGTAGGCCGCAAACTGACCTGCCAGTTTAGGATAAGTTGCGATACCGCTGTTACCATCGGCTGCGTGACACGCCGCACAGATAGTAGTCGCTACCTGTTTGCCTTTTTCAGCATCTGCTTTAGGGGCAGCGGAAACCGCACCGGCAGCCAATACCAAGGCCAATAAAGTCAATCGTTTCATGGAGTGCTCCTGATTACAGCATTGCGTACCGCGTCAATGCCTTTTTTATACTCAAATACCGGGGAATTTTCCCGATTAAAACCGATAATTCTATAAACGTGCTATTCTATACCAAGTTTACATTAAATTACTACTCAAATTACCAAACTGCTGCAACATAAATGCCCGATACAAATTATGATGTTGCAGTTTTGTTTCCATGCAAGGAAATACTGATGAACCTTTTTCAAAACGCCAAATTCTTTACAACGGTCAACCATCTGAAAGACCTGCCCGACACGCCGGCCGAGATTGCCTTTGTCGGTCGAAGCAATGCCGGCAAATCCAGCGCCATCAATACTTTAACCAATCATGTGCGCCTTGCCTACGTTTCCAAAACACCGGGCCGCACCCAACACATTAATTTCTTTGAACTGGAAAACGGCAATTTCATGGTCGACTTGCCCGGCTACGGCTACGCGCAAGTACCGGAGGCCATCCGTGCGCACTGGGTCAAACTCTTGGGCGACTACCTGCAACAACGCCGCCAGCTGATCGGCCTGATTTTGATTATGGACTCGCGCCATCCTCTCAAGGCTTTGGACATTCAGATGCTGGACTTCTTCCACATCACCGGCCGTCCTGTGCATATCCTGCTGTCAAAAGCAGACAAGCTGTCTAAAAACGACCAGATTAAAACTTTGGCGGCGGTTAAAAAATCACTCAAACCCTACACCGAACGCCAAAAAATCAGCGTTCAACTGTTCTCCAGCCTGAAAAAGCAAGGTATAGACGAAGTCAATCAAGTGGTTGGCTCATGGTTTGACGCGCATCGCGAAGAAATCGAAAATCTTGCAGGCGAAGCATCGCCTGAATGATTGTAAAACAAGGCGGAATGAGATGAGTTGACCAACCGCAAATCTTATTCCGTCATTTGTTTCCACAATGCCGTTTTCTATCTCACTTTCAAAGGGTATGTATACGCATACCCTTTTTTATTGCGTTTTTTTATTTCCTCATCGCAAACTCAAAGCAACGACGTATCAGTAAAAATTCTTAAAAAGCATGGTGTTATTCAACCAAACCTTTTTCAGACGGCCTTTGCACCATCTTCGCCGTCCACCCAACCTGCTTCTTTCAATTTCCGCTGTTGCGCATCATATCGGGCTTTTTCCGCCCAATACATTGTCTGAATACAGGCATCGCCGCACTCGCTGCCGCAACATTCCCACGACTCGGGGCGGACGGGTTCGTCTAACAACGGCTCGCCCAAGATGGCTTCGGCTTTATTCTTCAGGGTCGTATCCATCGGCGATTTCCAAGCGCGCACCATCAAACTCAATCACTTCGCCGCCACGTATTTTGGCGGTTTTACGCGTTTCGGTTTCGCCATTGCGCAACACCAGCCCTTCGGCGATAAACGCTTTTGCCTGTCCGCCGCTTTCGGCAAGACCGGCCAATTTCAACAGGTCGCATAAAGCGATGTATTCGTTGTCTTCAAGATAGACAGTAGCTTCCATCATTTAATCCTTTTCAATAATGGCGATATTTTAACATGGCCGTCTGAAAGAAAGCCCACTTCTGTTTTATTTGCTTTATCCAACCCCATTACATTTGGTTTTCAGACGGCCTTTCGCTGCCAACCCTGCTACAATACGCCTTTTATTGTTCACGCCGATTTTGCCATGACCGAGCCGACCTACATCCCCCTGCGCCTGCATACCGAATTCTCGATTACCGACGGTATGGTGCGGATAAAAAAACTGATTGCCAAAGCGCAGGAATACGGTTTGCCTGCTTTGGGCATCAGCGATTTGATGAACGAATTCGGCTTGGTGAAATTCTATAAAGCCTGCCGCGGTGCAGGGATTAAGCCCATCGGCGCGGCGGATGTGTGGATAGGCAATCCGAATGCGCCCGACAAGCCGTTCCGCGCCATGCTGATTATCCGCAACGATGCGGGCTACCTGCGCTTGAGCGAGCTTTTGACGGAGGCCTATGTCGGTAAAGACCGCAATATCCATCATGCGGAACTCAATCCCGAATGGCTGGAAAACGGCGACAACAGCGGCTTGATTTGTTTGAGTGGCGCGCATTACGGCGAAGTGGGCGTGAATCTCTTGAACGGCAATGAAGACGCGGCGCGTGCGGCAGCGTTGAAATATGCGGCGTGGTTCCCCAATGCGTTTTATTTAGAGCTGCAACGCCTGCCCGAACGCCCTGAATGGGAGGCTTGCGTTTCGGGCAGCGTGAAACTGGCGGAAGAATTGGGCTTACCGGTAGTGGCAACGCATCCAACCCAGTTTATGAGCAGCGATGATTTCAACGCGCACGAGGCGCGTGTGTGCATCGCAGGCGGCTGGGTACTGACGGACAAAAAACGTCCGCGCGATTTTACGCCGAGCCAGTTTTTCATTCCGCCGGAAACCATGGCCGAACGTTTTGCCGATTTGCCCGAAGCCTTGGAAAACACGGTAGAAATTGCCAAACGCTGCAATCTGCACATCACATTGGGCAAAAACTTCCTGCCGCTCTTCCCTACTCCGGACGGCCTGTCGCTGGATGATTATTTGGTGAAACTCTCCAACGAGGGTTTGCAGGAACGCATGGTTCAGCTTTATCCAGACGAGGCGGAGCGTGCGGCAAAAATGCCGGAATATCAGGAACGTTTGGATTTTGAGCTGAACATCATCATCCAGATGAAATTCCCCGGCTATTTCCTTATCGTACAAGACTTTATCAACTGGGCGAAAACACACGGCTGTCCGGTGGGACCGGGCCGTGGTTCGGGCGCAGGTTCGCTGGTGGCGTATTCATTGAAGATTACCGACCTTGATCCGCTCAAATACGCGTTGCTGTTCGAGCGTTTCTTAAACCCTGAACGCGTTTCCATGCCTGACTTTGACGTGGACTTCTGTCAGGCAAACCGCGGCCGCGTGATTGAATATGTGCGCGAGAAATACGGCGCGGAAGCGGTCAGCCAGATTGTCACCTTCGGCACGATGTCGTCCAAAGCGGTGATTCGCGACGTCGGACGCGTGCTGGAACTGCCGTTTATGCTGTGCGACAAACTGTCCAAGCTGATTCCGTTGGAAGCCAACAAACCCCTGAGTTTGGAAAAAGCCATGGAGGCCGAGCCGCAGATTCAGGAATTGATTGAAGCGGAAGAAGCGGACGAACTGATTACGCTGGCGAAAAAGCTGGAAGACCTGACGCGCGGTTTGGGTATGCACGCGGGCGGCGTGTTGATTGCGCCGGGCAAGATTTCCGATTACAGCCCCGTGTATCAGGCGGACGAATCCGCCTCGCCCGTATCCATGTACGACAAGGGCGACGTGGAAGACGTGGGTTTGGTGAAGTTCGACTTTTTGGGTCTGCGCAACCTGACCATTATCGAAATGGCGCAGAACAACATCAAAAACACCACCGGCGATATTGTCGATGTCGGCAAGATTCCGCTTGACGACCAGGCCGCCTACCAAATCTTCCGCGATGCGAACACCACCGCCGTCTTCCAGTTCGAGTCGACCGGCATGAAAAAAATGCTGAAAACGGCGCACACGACCAAGTTTGAAGAACTCATCGCCTTCGTGTCGCTCTACCGCCCAGGCCCGATGGACAACATCCCCGACTTCGTCGCGCGCATGAAGGGACAGGAATTCCAATACATCCACCCGCTGCTCGAAGGCATCCTCGCGCCGACCTACGGCATTATGGTGTATCAGGAACAAGTAATGCAGGCGGCGCAGATTATCGGCGGCTACTCGCTCGGCGGCGCAGACTTGTTGCGCCGCGCCATGGGTAAGAAAAAGCCCGAAGAAATGGTGAAACACCGCGAAATTTTCGCCGAAGGCGCGGCAAAACAAGGCATTTCGCGCGAAAAATCCGACGAAATCTTCAACTACATGGAAAAATTCGCCGGCTACGGTTTCAACAAATCCCACGCCGCAGCCTACGCCCTGATTTCCTATCAGACCGCATGGCTCAAAGCCCATTATCCTGCCGAATTTATGGCGGCAACCATGTCGTCTGAATTGGACAACACCGACCAGCTCAAGCATTTCTACGACGACTGCCGCGCCAACGGCATCGAGTTCCTGCCGCCCGACATCAACGAATCCGACTACCGCTTCACGCCGTATCCGAACATGAAAATCCGCTACGCACTCGGCGCGATTAAAGGCACGGGCGAAGCCGCCGTCGAATCCATCATCGCCGCGCGGCAAAGTGGCGGCAAGTTTACCGGCCTCTTGGACTTCTGCGAGCGCGTCGGCAAAGAACACATGAACCGCCGTACCCTCGAAGCCCTGATACGCGGCGGCGCGTTCGACAGCATCGAACCCAACCGCGCCATGCTCTTGGCGAACATCGACCTAGCCATGAACAACGCCGACCAAAAAGCCGCCAACGCCAATCAGGGCGGGCTGTTTGACATGATGGAAGACGCCATCGAACCGGTGCAGCTCATCGATGCGCCCATGTGGAGCGAATCGGAAAAACTCGCCGAAGAGAAAACCGTCATCGGCTTTTACCTGTCCGGCCACCCGTTCGGCCCATATGCCCAAGAAGTCCGCCAAATCGCCCCGACCAAATTAGGCCGTCTGAAACCGCAAGACAGCGTGCGCCTCGCCGGATTCGTTACCGCCGTGCGCACCATGATGGGCAAGCGCGGCAAAATCGCCTTTGTCAGCCTCGAAGATTTGAGCGGGCAGATTGAAATCATGGTCAGCGGCCAGACGCTGGAAAACTGCGCCGACTACCTCAAATCCGACCAAGTGCTGATTATCGAATCCAAAGTCAGCCGCGACGACTACGGCGGCGGCGACGGGCTGCGCATCATGGCCAACCAAGTCATGACCCTGCAAATGGCGCGCGAACGTTACGCCCGCAGCCTCAGCCTCGCCCTCGCCCCCGGCCACGACATCGCGCGCCTCGCCGCCATCCTTACCGCCCACCGCCTGCCCGATACGGCGCACATCCCACTGCAACTGTCGTACAGCAACGGCAAAGCATCGGGCAAATTGAAAATTGCGCCAAAATGGATGGTAACGCCAAGCACCGCTTTGTTTGAAGAACTGGAAACATTGCTCGGCAGCAGGGCAGTTCGTGTGAATTGGTAACACTAAAGGCCGTCTGAAACCATACGTTCAGACGGCCTTTAATTTAAAAAGCGCTTTAAAAACATAAATCAGATAAAGATTCAGGCTTTCAGACGACCTTATTGTATAGGGAGATTATCTGAAAAGTTTATTGTACAAAGCCTTTGGCCAATAGGGAAAAGTAGCCCACAATAAAGGGGAACGACAATGCCGAAACAATACCCAGCACCCAGTAAATACATTGGTTCAGTACAGTTTTTGAGGCGGTAAGCCGCAACAGTTTGAAATACAGAGAGAACCAGGTTGATGACAAGGCAATAATCAGCAAAAAGCTGACTAGGGAGAAGGAACCGGAGAAAGCGTATCCCAGCATTGTCCCTATCGCGGCATAAAGCATGCCTGCGCCTAGCGCCCATTTCCAGATGGGATAAAGCCTATCGGGAAAATTCAGTGTTCCGGAGGCTTGGAGCCTGCCGAATACCAATACAAATATGATGTCAAACATAATAATGGCTGTTTTAGTGTAGGGTACGACAATATATATGAAAAGGGGGTGAAAATACCCCCCCTTTCCCTACAGATGCTCCATATTAAAGGCCGTCTGAAAAACAGTTTTATTTAACGATTTCAACCGGGCCGTGGTCGTCGCAGTGGTCGCCATGTTGGTGATGCAGACGGCCGTTGACGATGTAGTCAACGTGATCGCCGTGCGGTACGGCTTCGTGGCCGCAACCTTCGCCGTGAACGTGGCCGTGGCAGGTGTCAACCGGATGGCAGCCGTCAGGGTTGGTTTCATTGACGCTCAGAGCATGCTCGTCGTAGTGGCCGTTGTGCTCATGGTGCAGGTGGCCGTCGTGCAGATAATCGACGTGGCCTTCGTGTTTGATGGCAGTGTGGCCGCAGTTTGCGCTGTGAACGTGGTCATGATGTTCGTGGGTTTTACAGGTCATTTTTCTCTCCTAATGTTCAGTGAATAGCAATCTTTCTCGATTGATTTTTTCATCTTATCTTTTTTTGATGCAAACGTAAAAAAATTTACAGTTATTAATATATTGTTACGATATATCATCTATTGATATATCAGCCTATTTTGTTTTTCAGACGGCCTTTTATTTATCATTCATTTATTTTCGGCGGGTAATTTAACCCTTTCCGCCTATGCTGAATATCGAATTTTTCAGCCGTAACGGGTAATATTGAAACCAAGGGATGAATCCTTCAAACAAACAGGTACTGCAATGGGAAAACAAGCCAGACTTTATATGGTTCGCAGCACGCAAGGTGCGCTTTATGATGTATTTTTTGAACGCGGTGTGGCGGCGTTGGCCTGGCCCATGCTGGCCGAAGCGGCGGCCAAGGGTTTTGGCCGAGAGGAACTGACGGATATTTACCGTTCGGCCGTGCCGGATGTGAAGTTGAGAACGGCGCAATCGGGTGCGGCTCAGATGTGGCGGTTTGTCAACGAATTGGCTGATGGAGATGCCGTACTGACCTACTCGCCTGCCCTGCGCCGTTATCGGGTCGGCAGGATTACGGGCGGAGCGGTGCATTGTCCGCAATGGGACGATGAAAAAATGTCGCTGGTGCGGCCGGTTGAGTGGCTGGGCGAAGTGTGCCGCGACGATTTGAGTGCGGCAGCACAACGGGCTTTGGGCAGCGTGGCAACTTTGTTTGCGGTATCGGAAGCGTGTGCGGCAGAAATTTTTGAACGCGTGGGTTTTCAGACGGCCTAAAAAGGAAAAGGAAACAGGATTATGTGGAACACCATGCATGAATGGCTGAACGCTTTGCCTGTCAGTGAAGAAATCATTAAATCGGCATTGATGTCGGTATTGATGATTGTGGCCGTCATTGCCGGGCGCAGCATTTTGCTCTCGGCACATTTTCGCAGCCATCCGGATTTGAGCATTGAAAACAAACGCCGCTCGCTGGTGTTCAGCCGCAACGTGACCATGCTGCTGATCCTGCTCGGGCTGGCGATGATTTGGGCGGCGCAGATTCAAACTTTGGCCTTGTCGATGTTTGCAGTGGCCGCGGCGATTGTGGTGGCAACCAAAGAGCTGATTATGTGTTTGTCCGGCAGCATCCTGCGCTCGGTAACCAAACAATATTCCATCGGCGACTACATCGAAATCAACGGTCTGCGCGGACGGGTAGTCGATATCAATATGCTGAACACGCTGATGATGCAAATCGGCCCCAATCCGTTGATTGGCCAACTTTCCGGCAAAACGCTCTCGTTTCCCAACAGCCTGCTTCTAAGCCATACCGTGCGCCGCGACAATATTTTGGGCAATTATGTGATTCATACGGTGGAAATCCCCGTGCCGATTCATTTGGATTCGGACGAAATCATAGGCCGTCTGAAAGCCGTTCTTGAGCCCTTGTGCGCAGCCTATGTTCCCGTTATCCAACAATATTTGGAAAACGTTCAAGCGCAAAAACTCTTTATTACCCCCGCCGCCCAGCCGCGCGTGTCCCGCGTGCCGCATGATGACAAGGTGTACCACATCATCGTACGCTTCGCCTCCCCCGTTTCCAAACGGCTGGAAATACAACAGGCCGTCTTAGACGAATTTTTGCGCACGCAATACCGACTGATCAACCAAACAAAATAGTACGGTTTGTTTATTGATACAATTAAATCCCTTACAATAATGAAGTTCACAATCAACAATAAGGAAAAGTCATGTTGCCCGAATCAGCCCTTGCCGAAATGTATCCCGTCATTATGACCCCCAGCCATGACGGCAAATATTTCCACAACTACACCCTCTCGCTTCTGAACATCGTCCACACCAACGCCTCCCTCGGCCTGCCGCTGCAAGTAATGATGCAGCGCGGCGAAAGCCTGATTACGCGCGCGCGCAACAACTGCGTGGCCAAATTTTTGGAAAACAAAGAATGGACGCATTTATTCTGGATTGACTCCGACATCGGCTTCTCTCCCGACTCATTCTACCGCCTGCTCTTGGCCGATAAAGACGTTGTAGCCGGCGTTTATCCGCTCAAACGCGAAAACTGGCCGAAAGCAGGCCTTCCGGCCGGCATGACCCAAGCCGATTTTGAGCGTATGTACACTTCTTACACCGTCAACACCAACGACAAAGATGAAAACGGTGAAATCGTATTGAAAGTCGATGAAGACGGTTTTATGAAAGTCCATGACGCGCCAACCGGCTTCATGGTTATCAAACGCAGCGTATTTGAAAAAATGATAGAGGCCTACCCCGAGTTGAACTACGTCTCCGACAGCGACTACAGCCCGGAAAACAAAGGCCTGCACTACCGCTTCTTCGACTGCATGGTCGATCCCGAAAGCAAACGCTACCTGTCTGAAGACTACACCTTCTGCTACCTCTGGCGTCAAATCGGCGGAGAAGTGTACGTCGACGTGCAATCCAACCTGACCCACCAAGGCGCAAAAGTGTATCGCGGCTCGTTTGCCGAATCCCTGCAAACCAATGTTGCCAATGCGGTTTATGCCCCAGAAGGCACCACCATGCGCCTCGAGCTGGCTGCGCCATTGCACGCCAATCCGCGCGGCGCAGAATAAGATTGGCCGACAGGAAGGCAGGACACTTTAATTCTGCCTGTCTGCCACCATATAACGCCTATCGTTTTCTTTTCAGACGGCCACAAGGCCGTCTGAATCCATCTTATTCAGGAGAAACCATATGAGCGACAACGTCCTGCTCCACTTGGGCGAAGAACCCCGTTTCGACCAAATCAAAACCGAAGACATCAAACCCGCCCTGCAAACCGCCATTGCCGAAGCGCGCGAACAAATCGCCGCCATCAAAGCGCAAACGCACACCGACTGGGCCAACACCGTCGAAAAACTGACCGACATTACCGAACGCGTCGGCCGCATTTGGAGCGTGGTTTCCCATCTCAACTCCGTGGTCGATACGCCCGAGCTGCGTGCCGTATACAACGAATTGATGCCTGAAATCACCATTTTCTTCACCGAAATCGGTCAAGACATCGAGTTGTACAACCGCTTCAAAATCATCAAAAATTCTGCCGAATTCGACAGCCTCTCCCCGGCGCAGCAAACCAAGCTCAACCACGACTTGCGCGATTTCGTCCTCAGCGGTGCCGAATTGCCGCCCGAACAGCAGGCAGAACTGGCGCAACTGCAAACCGAAGGTGCGCAACTGGGCGCCAAATTCGCACAAAACATCCAAGACGCGACCGACGCTTTCGGCATTTACTTTGACGATGCCGCGCCGCTTGCCGGTATTCCCGAAGACTCCATCGCCATGTTTGCCGCCGCCGCGCAAAGCGAAGGCAAAACAGGCTACAAAATCGGCCTGCAGATTCCGCACTACCTCGCCGTTATCCAATACGCTGACAACCGCGAACTGCGCGAACAAATCTACCGCGCCTACGTTACCCGTGCCAGCGAATTGTCTGACGAAGGCAAATTCGACAACACGGCCAACGTCGAACAAACGCTTGCAAACGCGCTGAAAACCGCCAAACTGCTCGGCTTCAAAAACTACGCCGAGCTGTCGCTGGCAACCAAAATGGCGGATACGCCCGAACAGGTTCTAAACTTCCTGCACGACCTTGCCCGCCGCGCCAAACCGTTTGCCGAAAAAGACTTTGCCGAAATCAAAGCCTTTGCACGCGAGAGCCTGAATATCGAAGATCCGCAATCTTGGGATTTGAGCTACGCCGCCGAAAAACTGCGCCAAGCCAAATACGCCTTCAGCGAAACCGAAGTGAAAAAATACTTCCCTATCAGCAAAGTATTGGCAGGCCTGTTTGCCCAAATCAAAAAACTCTACGGCATCGAGCTGGCTGAAAAAACCGTCCCCGTTTGGCACAAAGACGTGCGCTATTTCGAGCTGAAACAAGACGGCCAAACCATCGGCGGCGTTTACATGGACTTGTACGCACGCGAAGGCAAACGCGGCGGCGCATGGATGGACGGCTACAAAAGCCGCCGCCGTTTCGCCGACGGTACGCTGCAACTGCCGACCGCCTACCTCGTCTGCAACTTCACCCCGCCTGTTGGCGACAAAGAAGCGCGTTTGAGCCACGACGAAATCATCACCCTCTTCCACGAAACCGGCCACGGCCTGCACCACTTGTTGACCCAAGTTGACGAAGTGGGCGTATCCGGCATCAACGGCGTCGAATGGGACGCGGTCGAGCTGCCTAGCCAATTCATGGAAAACTTCGTTTGGGAATACGACGTATTGGCGCAAATGTCCTCGCACGAAGAAACCGGCGCGGTATTGCCGAAAGAGCTGTTCGACAAAATGCACGCGGCTAAAAACTTCCAACGCGGTATGTTCCTCGTCCGCCAAATGGAATTTGCCATCTTCGACATGGAAATCTACCATCAGGAAGATGAAGGCCGTCTGAAAGAATGGCCGCAAATCTTGGACAAAGTGCGTCAAGAAGTCGCCGTAACCCAACCGCCGGCATATAACCGCTTTGCCTTGAGCTTCAGCCACATCTTCGCCGGTGGCTACGCCGCAGGCTATTACAGCTACGCATGGGCGGAAGTTTTGAGCGCAGACGCTTACGCGGCGTTTGAAGAAAGCGACGATGTGGCCGAAACCGGCCGCCGCTTCTGGAAAGAAGTGCTGGCCGTCGGCGGTTCGCGCAGCGCAGCAGAATCCTTCAAAGCCTTCCGCGGTCGCGAACCAAGCCTGGATGCCCTGCTCCGCCACAGCGGTTTCGACAACGCAGCTTGATTTGAAAATCCGCCGTTTTAAACAGAACGGTTGCTGATTCAAAGTTAAAGGCCGTCTGAAATGTTTCAGACGGCCTTTCGGTTGGCACAATTAATGAGGAACAATAAATACGTCCAATCTCTAACAACTTTTTCGGGAGAAACTGAAGCCCGTATTTCAAAACCCAATCTCCCCGGCCCATCACTCAAATCAATTTTTGCCCTTTTTATCGCTGGCGGCCAAACGCATATTGATAAATTCCATCATCAAATCTTTTTTCGTCCAGAAAAAGGTTTTCATTTTTTCCAAAGAATAGATTTTCCGAATCATCGCCGGCAATCCTGTGTGAACGATGGCCGCGACTTCGCCATTGGTTGTTTCATTGTCCATGGCGGCTTTGAGGTTTAGATTGCGCGTATTCAGGTAGTCACAAAGCGCTTTTCTGACGCTGCTGCTGATTTCAAATTGTTTCATGTTTTCCGTCCATAATGCTTTTATAGTTAAATAGCATAGGATTCTAGCAAGTTTTTTGCATTGTGCATATCTCAATGTGCATATTATTGCGGAATTTACAATTTGGCTTTTGGGTAAAATCATGCCTGCAACACATTGTTGCGGCGCACCTTGTCGGATTGTTTTGACTATTTTGTTTCGGCTTGGGCCGCATTGCGGATAAAATAACGGTTTTAGGTGTTGAGGCCGTCTGAAATGTATTTGTGGTTTAAGCTGTTGCACATATTTTTTGTGATTTCTTGGTTTGCAGGACTGTTTTATCTGCCGCGGATTTATGTGAATCTGGCGCAATTGGAACCCGGCAGCGCGGAATATGTACGGCTGACGGATATGTCGCGGCGGCTGTACCGCTTTATGTCGCCTTTGGGCTGGGGAACGCTGATATTTGGCGCGGCCATCGGCTTTGTCAACAATTGGTGGGGCAACGGCTGGCTGGCGGTTAAATTATTGTGCGGCCTGCTGCTCTTGGCTTATCAGCTTTATTGCGGCCTGCTGCTGCGCCGTTTTCAAAACGGCAGCAATGTGTATTCGCACCGCTGGTATCGGGTATTCAACGAACTCCCCGTTTTGATGATGGTGGCCGCGCTTTATATGGTGGTTTTCAAGCCGTTTTGATCTTCAGACGGCCTGTTTGGTAAATAAGGAAAGAATTCATGACGGTCGAAATCGAACGCCGCTTTTTACTGGCGGATGACAGTTGGCGCAAAGCGGCAGGCGAGCCGCTGGTGTTGCAACAGGGCTATTTGAGCGTGGAAAAAGAGCACACCATCCGTGTGCGGATTATCGGTTCGCAAGCATGGCTGACCCTGAAAGGCTATATTTCCGACATGACGCGCAGCGAATTTGAATACGAAATTCCGTTGGCTCATGCGCAGGCGATGATGGCGGATATGTGCCCGTTTAAAATGGAAAAATACCGCTATCGTGTCGAATTTGAAGGCTTTGTGTATGAAATCGACGAATATTTCGGCGACAATGCGCCCTTGATTGTGGCGGAAATCGAATTGCCGTCTGAAGATACCGAGTTTCCCAAACCGTCTTGGCTGGGCAAGGAAATCACGGCAGACGGAAAATTCACCAATGCGTATTTGAGCAAACATCCGTATTCGTCTTGGACGGAATAACGGGTACAACCCACATACAAAAAAGGCATGTATCACACATGCCTTTTTTTCTTTTCAGACGGCCTGATTTGCCTTACCGATATTTGCATCGAGCTGCTTTTGACATACCGTTTCAAATATCGGGCAAGTCCGTGTGTTTTATCCGTGTAACCTTACGCCGGACGGCAGGCAACCATGTAGTTGACTTCAGTCGAATCGCACAGGGAATAACGGCCGCTCAACAAATTGTAGGTCATGCCCTTGCTGCCGACGGTATCCAATCCGGCTTGGCGGCACATGCGCGCGAGTTCTGCCGGCGTGATGAATTTTTTCCAGTCGTGCGTGCCTTTGGGGACGAATTTCAACAGATATTCCGCACCGACAATCAGATGCAGATAAGATTTGGGATTGCGGTTGATGGTGGAGAAAAACACCATGCCGTCGGGTTTGACCAGTTTCGCGCAGGCTTGAACGATGGCGGCCGGATCGGGAACGTGTTCCATCATTTCCATACACGTTACCACATCGAAGCTGTGCGGCTGCTCGGCGGCGAGGTCTTCGACGCGGATACAGCGGTAATCGATATTGGCAACGTGTTGGCTGGCCGCATGGGCAGCGGCGGTTTGCAGGGATTTTTCCGCCATATCGATGCCGGTAACGTGTTCTGCGCCGCGTTTGGCCATGCTTTCGGATAAAATACCGCCGCCGCAGCCTACATCCAGCACGCGTTTGCCTGCCAATCCGGCATAGCCGTCGATATAGTCGAGGCGCAAGGGGTTGATGTCATGCAGGGGCTTGAATTCGCCGTTTTTATCCCACCATTTGTCGGCGATTTGGCTAAACTTGGCGATTTCGCCGGCATCTACGTTGTCGTGTTGATTGCTCATGGTTTGCTCCTGCATAAAATCATTCGCCTGATTTTAGCCGATTGTGCTTCAAAATAAAATGTTTCAGACGGCCTTTGCCCGTTTATCGGCCCTATTTCAACTTTCATCCGCCTGCCCATAAAAAACGCACCTTGTGACAAGGTGCGTTTCAATCGGCATGATTTAGAATTTAGCGCCGGATTCGTTGGCCATGTAGTCAACTGCGGCTTTCACTTCATCGTCGCTCAAGCTGCTGTTGCCGCCTTTGGCAGGCATGGAATTGAAGCCTTCGAGGGCGTGTTTGTGCAAGGTGTCTTTGCCTTGTTTAATGCGAGGCGCCCAGTCTTCTTTTTTGCCTACGGCCGGAGCGCCGGGAATCAAGCCGCCGTGGCATGCTTTACAGTTCGCTTCAAAAACGGCTTTGCCGTCCACTTTGGCGGATTCGGCAGGCTTGGCTTCAGTGGCAGGCGCTTCGGCTTTCTCTTCGGGCTTGGCGGCTTCTTCAGGCTTGGCAGCTTCCTCTGCTTTGCTGGCAGCGGCTTCAACCTTATCGGCAGCTTCTTGAGCGGCAGATGCAGTCGCATCGGCAGCAGAAGTGGCTTCGTTTTTCACTTCAGATGCAACGGCTTGAGCAGTCTCTTGTGTCTCCTGTTTAGCCTCTTGGGAACAAGCTGTCAAACCAGCCATCATCATTACGGCAATCAGTAATTTGTTCATGTTCTGTCTTTCCTTAATTTTATTTAAATCACTGTTTTATATAAACAGCTCAAAAATTCTAACATAGAAAATAATACTTTCGACCTACACTATAATAAATATTGGTATAAATCAGATTTTGTCTCAAAAACTGAAAAACATATTGACACCACCTCTCTACTCGGATAGAAATTCACCCCATTTGTCATGAAGTGCAATAACTTTCATTTTATTGTTCAAGCAGTTACTCATTTTATTTTCAAAGTTTCTTTTAGAATTCAACTTTTTACCGACTTCTCCATGAATAGCGTCAACCTGAAAGCCATCCCCATCCCAACCAGGCCGTCTGAACCCCAATCAGGTTTCAGACGGCCTTTTTGAATCATGTTAATAAACATTTGCCGCTTGGCCATGCAAAAGACACCGGCAGGCCTACTTGTTTATAGAGTTTTTCATATTCCGACTACGATTTAATCCAATGCCATTAGCCTTTTGCCAAGGTTTCAGCTTCAGTCCACAATCCCCGCTTCTGCTCTGCCGTCAATTTCTTAATCCCGATTTCCCGTTTCAGCGCCTCACTTTTAGTCAGGCCGTCTGAAACGATGCGCATCTCGACAGGCTTGTTCAAACGCGTGTATTTTGCGCCTTTTCCTGACAAGTGCGCCGCAAACCGCTCTTGCGGACGGTTGCTGATGCCGCAATAAAACGCGCCGTTTTCGCACAAAATCAGGTAAACGCTCCAATTTTCCGCGTTCATAAATCCCCTTCCTTGGCAAAACTCTCAGTAAAAATGCGCACGGCAGCCTCGGTTTTGGCAGACTGTACACGATAAGGCGTGATCAAATAAAGGCTGACCGGCGGCAATGTCCATTCGGGCAAAACCGCTTTCAGACGGCCTTGGGCAATTTTCTCCCGAACTTCGCCGCCCACTTGCAAAGACAAACCGAAACAGCTTTCGGTCAGGCTGCGTACAGCGGCCAAATGCGTGCAGGCAATGCTGTCGGCAACGTCGAGGAAATAGCTTTCTTCACCATTTTGCAAGGTCGTGCGGACAGGTAAAAAATGCAGCCAGCGGTGCGCATGAAGCTGCGCGGGATGGGTAATGGGCGGATGACGGTCGAGATAATCAGGCGCGGCGCAAATGGTGTACGGCCAGGTAACGAGATGGCGCGCAACCAGATTAGGATCGTCCAAAGCACGGTCGCCGCCGCGTATGGCGATGTCGGTCTGATTGTGTTGCAGGTCGTCCAAAGTATCGCTGAAATTAAGGATAGGACGGATTTTGGGAAACTCGGTTTGCAATCGCGAAAAGGCCGTCTGAAAAGCGCAGGATTCGATGACCGTAGAAGTCAGGGCAATCCGCAATTCGCCGACGGGTTCGGTTTTCAGATTGTCGATAACGGTGCGCGTATCGGACAAGGTAGCGGCGAGGCGGCAACAGTATTCGCCCAAGGCACGGCCGGCATCGGTCGGCGCAAGGCTGCGCGTGCTGCGGTTTAACAGCTTGATGCCGTGCAGGGTTTCGAGGCGGTTGATGTGCTGGCTGACCGCCGACGGGGTCATGCCCAGCGCGGCAGCGGCGGCGTTCATGCTGCCGTGTTCGAGGACAGTGGCGAAAACGAGCAGGGGTTTGATGTCTTGCATTTCGACTGATTATGTAGTTCAACTTCATAATCATAACAGCAAAACAGGGATTATCAAGCGTTTCAGACGGCCTTACAATGCACTCATCTAATCAATCACATCCCCACAAGGAGTCAAACATGAAAATCGCAGTCATCGGTGCAACTGGTTATGTCGGCAATGCAGTCGTGCAAGAACTGGCAGGCCGCGGTCATGAAGTAATCGCTTTCGCCCGCAATACAGACAAAGTTTTCCAAGCGCAAAATGTTGCCGCCGTCTCCGCAGATGTCAACGCAGCAGATTTTGCCGACAAACTGGCAGGCTTTGATGCCGTGGTCAGCGCGTTCAATCCCGGCTGGACCAATCCCAACATCGGCGCGGATTTTACACGCGGCGCAAACAGCATCGTCGAAGCGGCAAAAGCAGCGCAAGTGCCGTATCTCTTGATTGTCGGCGGCGCGGGCAGCCTGTATGTCGCGCCCGGTTTGCAAGTTATCGATACGCCCGACTTCCCGAAAGAAATTTACGACGGCGCCAATGCCGCACGCCATCTCTTGGCAGAACTCCTGCCGCGCCGCGACGTGAACTGGTCTTTCGTTTCCCCTCCGGCACGACTGGGCGCGGACAGCGGTTTCAGCGAAGACAAAACCGGCAAATACCGCTTGGGCAAAGATGATTTGCTGATGGATGGTGAAATTCCGGCAGGCATCAGCGTGGCAGATTTGGCAGTCGCCATCGCCGACGATGTGGAAAACAAAGCGCATTTGTTTGAACGCTTTACCGTTGCCGCCGCTTAACCGCCTTCATTTAAAGGCCGTCTGAAACCCAAAGTTTCAGATGGCCTTTTGCTATAATACGCACATTAAATTTATCTATACGCGAGTTCTCATGTCCGTAACCCAACCCACCATCGCCGCCATCGCCACCGCACCCGGACGCGGTGGAGTCGGCGTTATCCGCCTTTCCGGCAAAAACCTGTTGCCTTTGGCGCAAACCCTCAGCGGCGGCAAAACGCCCAAACCGCGCACCGCACTTTACACCGACTTTCTCGGCGGCGACGGGCAGCCGATAGACAACGGCATCCTGCTCTACTTCGCCGCACCCGCCAGCTTTACCGGCGAAGACGTGATTGAATTGCAGGGACACGGCGGCCCTGTGGTAATGGACATGCTGCTCTCGCGCTGCCTCGAACTGGGCGCGCGTATGGCGGAGCCGGGCGAATTTACCAAACGCGCCTTCCTCAACAACAAACTCGACCTTGCCCAAGCCGAAAGCGTCGCCGACCTCATCGACGCCTCCAGCAAGTCCGCCGCGCGTATGGCATTGCGTTCGCTCAAAGGCGCATTTTCCCAACACATACACGAGCTGGTGGACGACCTTATTACTTTGCGGATGCTGGTTGAAGCTACGCTGGACTTCCCCGAAGAAGACATCGACTTTCTCGAAGCCGCCGACGCGCGCGGCAAGCTCCAAGCTCTGCAAGGTCGTCTGGAAACCGTCCTCGCCAGTGCGGAACAAGGCGCGATCTTGCGCGAAGGCATGAACGTCGTCCTCGTCGGCGCGCCCAACGTCGGCAAATCCAGCCTGCTCAACGCCTTGGCGGGCGACGACATCGCCATCGTAACCGACATCGCCGGCACCACCCGCGACACCGTACGCGAACAAATTACCCTCGACGGCGTGCCCGTCCACATCATCGACACCGCCGGCCTGCGCGAAACCGACGACGTAGTCGAACAAATCGGCATCGAGCGCAGCCGCAAAGCCGTTTCCGAAGCCGATGTCGCCCTGATTCTGATTGACCCACGCGAAGGCGTGAATGCCAAAACCCAAGCCATTTTGAACAACCTGCCCGAAGGTTTAAAAAAAATCGAAATCCACAACAAAGCCGACCTGACCGGCGACCCCGTCGCCGTCCGTTCAGACGGCCTCACGCAAACCGGCGCGGAAAGCGTCATCAGCCTCTCCGCCAAAACCGGTGCGGGGCTCGACTTGCTCAAACACGCGCTCTTGCAGGAAGTCGGCTGGCAAGGTGAAAGCGAAAGCCTGTTCCTCGCCCGCAGCCGCCACCTCAACGCCTTACACGAAGCCGAAGCCGAGCTGGAAAACGCCGCCCTCTGCAACAACAACCAAATTGAGCTTTTCGCCGAACACCTGCGCCTCGCCCAAAACGCGTGCAGCGAAATCACCGGCGAATTTACCGCCGACGATTTACTGGGCGTGATTTTCTCGCGCTTCTGTATCGGCAAATAAAACGGTTTGCCATCAAATACAAAGGCCGTCTGAATGTTCAGACGGCCTTTTTTATCACCAAAACAAGCTTTGTTTTACTCGTATTTATTTATCGGCAGCTTCTGCCATATTCTTGACGATATTGGTCGCACCCACTGTCAAACCGGACATGCCGATCAGAGAAGCCGCGGCCAATTTGATTAAATTTTTCATTCTGACTCTTTTCTGTGTATTGATTTGAGGAAGCGTTGTGTGTTTTTATTTGTCGGCATCAGCCATATTGTGGGCAATATTGGTAGCACCGACGGTCAGGCCGGACATGCCGATTAAAGAGGCTGCAGCCAGTTTGATTAAAGTTTTCATTGTTTGTCTCACTTTCTTGTCTGTCGGCCGAAAAACGGCCTAAGTTGCGTTTTCTAAGGTATTGTAATTGATTCGTTTATAATTGAATTATTTGTGTACGGCCGTTTCGATATTACGGGAGATGCCGATGGCAGAAGCTAATATTCCGGACATACCGATTAAAGAAGCGGCAGCAAGCGTTATTAAATATCCCATTTTAAGTAGTCCTTTTTCATAGATACAAAATGTTATTTAACAACATATACATTTTTTCGCCGGCATCTGCGCTGCCGACAGGACGAATCATACCGTGTTAATCGTTAATTAATACAACTTTTCCGTAAAGATAAAATAATAAAAATATACATAATGAAGATTTTAGTTAATTTATATTTTGTTTTGAAAATGACACCGATGTCTTTCTCAATGACACCGATGTCTTAATTACATACACACTACAAACGTATCTTTCCGCGCCCATAAAATCCCTCTTTTTTTGTTGCAAAATCGCACTATAAATTAAATATATTTTTAAATTCAAAATGTTAAAAATTTATCCTTTCCGCAGCCCAAATCTTAAATTAGTCAAAACCAATACCTTTGATAGCTTCTTTTAAAGAACACACACGTTTCTAGCGCATATCCGACCATAAAATGCGCTACAAATATATGATATAGTGAAACATTCTGCGTATTGACTATTTCCAGCATGAACAACACCCTAATCCTGACCGGCGCGGCCGCATTTTTTATCGGCGCGCTGTTTGCTTGGCTGATAACACGCTACCAAGCCCAAAGCCGACACTTTATTGTTTTGCAAGAATTGGCCGAAAGCCGCCGCCTGCATGAGTTTGCCGAACAGGTTCAAGCTCAAACTGCGGCGGATTTGGCGCAAAGCCGCCATACCGTGCAGGAATTACAAGACGAATTGCAGGAGACGGGCAACCGCTTTGCCGCAGCCGAAAAACAAATTGCCTATCTGCAAGATTGCGAGGCCGAAGCCGAAGCTTTAAAACACGAATGTGTAAAATGGCAGCAAAGCGCGCAAAACCTGCAAATCAACAATGAGCGCCTAAACACGCAACTGGTTCAAGAACAAGCATTGAGTGCGGATAAAAATACGCTTTTGCAACAACAAGAAACGGAAAAAGGCCGTCTGAAACAAGACTACGACACGCTGTTAGAGCAAAACCATGCGCTGCAAGTCCAAAACGAGCGCCTCTCCACACAACTGACGCAAGAAAAAGCCAATATCGACGACAAAAACAGCCTTTTACAGCAACAGGAAGCTGAAAAAGGCCGTCTGAAACAAGAATACGCCGCCCTTTTAGAGCAAAACCATGCGCTTCAAGTCCAAAACGAGCGCCTCAACACCCAATCGGAAAAAGACCGTCAGGCTGCCGAAGAAAAATTGGCTCTATTGGCAGATGCGCGTAAAAACCTGAGCGACCAGTTCCAAAACCTCGCCAACACTATTCTGGAAGAGAAAAGCCGCCGCTTTACCGAACAAAACCACGACCATCTCCAACAACTGCTCAATCCGCTCAACGAACGCATACACGGCTTCAGCGAGCTGGTTCAGCAGACTTATGAAAAAGAAGCCAAAGAACGCCTGACTATAGAAAACGAACTCAAACGCCTGCAAACCCTCAACACCCAGCTCCACCACGATGCCAAAGCGCTGACCACTGCGCTGACCGGCACACAAAATAAAACCCAAGGCAACTGGGGCGAGATGATTTTGGAAAGCGTATTGGAAAATTCCGGCCTGCAAAAAGGCCGCGAATACATCGTCCAAGCTTCCAGCGTCCGCCACGAAGCAGACGGCACCCAACGCCGCCTCCAGCCCGATGTCCTCATCAATCTGCCCGACAACAAACAAATCGTCATCGACTCCAAAGTATCGCTGACTGCCTACGTCCGCTATACGCAAGGCACCGGCGCAGAAGCAGAGCGCGAGCTTGCCAACCACGTCGCCAGCATCCGCGCCCACATCAAAAGCTTGGCAGCAAAAGACTACACCGACCTTGAGGGCGTCAAAACGCTGGACTTCGTCTTTATGTTCGTCCCTGTCGAACCGGCCTACCTCCTCGCCCTGCAACACGATCCGAACCTCTTCCAAGAGTGTTTCGACAAACGCATCATGCTGACCGGCCCCAGCACCCTGCTCGCCACCCTGCGCACCGTTGCCAACATCTGGCGCAACGAGCAGCAAAACCAAAACGCGTTGGCGATTGCCGAGGCAGGCAGCAAACTCTATGACAAATTTGTCGGCTTTGTCGAAAGCATGGACGGCATCAATAAAGCGCTTGGCCAGGCACAATCCCAGTTTCAGACGGCCTACAGCCGTTTGGTTTCAGGCAGGGGCAACCTCATCAGCAGCACTGAAAAACTGCGCAAATTGGGCATCAAAGCCGGCAAACAGCTGCAACGGGATTTAGTAGAAAAGGCCGTGTCGGAAACCGAAGACTACGCCGCTTTACCCACCACGCAAAATCAAGAAAATAACTGACCAACTCCAAAACATTGTAAAAAAGGGAATTTAATCAATGAGCGACATCACCATCGTCCTTGCCGCCGATACCGGCTACGCCGAGCAGGTTCATACCCTAATGAAGTCCGTCTGTACGCACAATACAGGTGTCAATTTCTACCTCATGCACAACACCTTCAGGAAGGAATGGATCAACTATACCAACCAAAAACTCGCCGCCAGCGGCAGCCGTCTGAATGATGTCAAAATTGAAATGGACTTCAGCCAATATCGCCGCCTGTCCCATATTTCGGATGCCGCATTTTTCCGCCTGATGATGCAGCACCTGCCCGTCGACCGCGCCCTTTACCTCGACAGCGATATGGTGGTTACCCAATCCCTGCACGATTTGTTCAACCTCGATATGCGCGGCTATCCCGTCGCGGCGGTACAAGATTCCTATCTTGCCCGTACCGATTGGAACCATCCGACCGGCCTGCACACCACACCCTATTTCAATTCCGGCATGCTGCTGGCCGATTTGGGTCAATGGCGCAAACACAATATCGCGGCGCAACTGCTGCAAACTGCTGCCACCATTGACAAATCCGTTCCCTACGGCGACCAATGCTTTCTAAACACCGTATTTCAAAAAAACTGGCTGCAACTAGAAGAATCTTGGAACTTCCAGACCGGCGCAGTCGAATATTTCCAAAAACGAAACCTCAGCGAAGTATTCCCCAAACCCGACACTGTTCCGCCCGTTATCCACTACACCACACGCGCCAAACCTTGGTTGTGCGATTACGGCGAGATTCCTTTTATCGAAGTCTATTGGCAATACTATTGCGCCGACTGGCCGGAAGCGTAGTCTCAGACAGGGAATACCCTTCCCTTGCCTCAATTGACCTTAAAACACCACATCATCAAAAACAAAAGGCCGTCTGAAATCGTTTCAGACGGCCTTTAAGCCATAAAAAACAGGCAGAACATTCTGAACATTCTGCCTGTTTTTTGTTCAAACCCGACTGTAAAGTAAGCATTGCCACCCTCAGCCGGCGTCATCGTTATCCGATTAAATACCGCGCAACAATTCATTTACGCTGGTTTTTGCACGGGTTTGCGCGTCCACACGTTTGACGATAACCGCGCAGTATAGGCTGTGGCTGCCGTCTTTGGAAGGCATGCTGCCGGATACGACAACCGAACCAGCCGGTACGCGGCCTTGATAGATTTCGCCGGTAGTACGGTCTAAGATTTTAGTAGATTGACCGATGAACACGCCCATAGAAATCACGCTGCCTTCTTCGACAATCACGCCCTCAACGATTTCAGAACGCGCACCGATGAAGCAGTTGTCTTCAATAATGGTCGGGCTGGCTTGCAGAGGCTCGAGTACGCCGCCGATGCCGACGCCGCCGCTCAAGTGCACGTTTTTACCGATTTGCGCGCAAGAGCCGACAGTCGCCCAAGTATCGACCATCGCACCTTCGTCAACGTATGCGCCGATGTTGACATAAGAAGGCATCAACACGACATTTTTCGCTACAAAGCTGCCGCGGCGGGCAACCGCACCCGGAACTGCGCGGAAACCTGCGCTGCGGAATTCGTCTTCAGACCAGTCGGCAAACTTGGTCGGTACTTTGTCAAAGTATTTGTTCACACCGTCATTGAGGATTTCATTGTCCTGAATGCGGAAAGACAGCAATACGGCTTTTTTCGCCCATTCGTTAACTTTCCATTCGCCCACGCCCAAACGCTCGGCAACGCGCAGTTTGCCGGAGTCGAGTTGATGAATGGTTTCCAAAACCGCTTCACGCACTTCCGGGGTAACGGTATTCGGATTGATTTCGGCACGGTTTTCAAAAGCCGTTTCAATGATGTTTTGCAAAGACATGTTGATTCCTTCAAGAGATCAGGGCCGTCTGAAACCTATTCAGGCCACCCTATTACAAATATTTAACTTGTTATTTTGCCATGTAAAAGCAATTTCGTCAGCTATTAACATGATGAGCACCGCGCGTTACACGGCCGGATTTCGGCTAAGCCAAGATTTTCAGACGGCCTGTTCAAGTGAATGGAATAGCATTTATTTTCTAACTGATTTTCCAGCTACGATATGCAAGCTGTCGATTCTGCCGACACGCCGTGCCGATAAATCAATTACCACCAATCTTTTGCAGCAGATTTTCAGCCACCGCGCCGCATTCGATATTCCGCTTTAACGGTTTCGCGTTCCAATCCTTCAAGGCCATCTGAAAATCGGCAAAACCCATCAACTGCGAACCGAAACGGCGCATATGTTCGGTATCCTGCTGACAGTCTATCAGCGCAACGCCCAAATCCGCCAAAAATGGGACGGCGCAGGCAAACGCAATCTTGGACGCATCGGGACGCAAGGCAAACATCGATTCACCATAAAACACGCAGCCGATTTGCACGCCGTAAAACCCGCCCGCCAACTGCATTTCGCCTTGCTCATCCGGCAGCCAGCATTCAAACGAATGCGCATGCCCCTGATGGTGCAGCTTCAAATAGGCCGTCTGAAACGCAGGCTCTATCCACGTTCCGTCCTGTTCCGGACGCGGCACATCGGCGCAATGGGCAATCACTTTTTCAAAACAGCGGTTGACCGTTACCCGATACGGTTTGTTGCGCAAAGCTTTGGCAAGCGAACGGCCGATATGCAGGCTTTCCGGCACAATCACGGCTCGCGGCGCAACCGCATACCAGAAAAACCAACCGTCACGGCTAAACCACGGAAAAATCCCCTGCCGATACGCCGACAACAGCCGCCCCGTATCCAAATCGCCGCTGACGCCGACCAAGCCGTCGCATTCGGCCAAAGCGTAAGACGGTTCGGGGAAACGATAATCCCGTGGCGCAAGTAAAGGAATCTTCATTGCAAAGCCCATAAAGTTTCAGACGGCCTCAAGCTGAAAACGCCCAAGGCCGTCTGAAAAATCAACACACAAACTGATTAACGTTTGGTTTTGGTTTGGCATTCGCCGCATACGCCGTACATATACAGCGCGTGATCAACGATGCGGTAGCCGTTTTCTTCGGCGATTTTGTCTTGCAGCGCTTCGATTTCCGGATTGTGGAATTCGGTTACTTCGCCGCATTTCACGCAGACGATGTGGTCGTGGTGGTCGCCTTTGTCCAATTCGTAAACCGCTTTGCCGGTTTCAAAATGGTGGCGTTGCAAAATGCCGGCCTGTTCAAACTGGGTCAGCACACGGTAAATCGTCGCCACGCCGATTTCCACGCCCTCTTCCAACAGGATGCGGTATACATCTTCCGCACTCAAATGCTCCTCGGCATGAGTTTCAAACAAGTCCAAAATTTTCAAACGCGGACCCGTAACTTTCAAACCACTGTCTTTCAATTGCGCAATGTTGCTGAATTTTTCCATAATATTCAATATCCCTGTAAGGTAATAACCGTTATAATACGCACTTTCCGCCCGTTTGCCCACTATTGGGCCGTTAAAGGACGGCAATCTGCCGCCGGTCTTGCAATTGAAAATCGGCGAAAAGAAAAATTAAGAAGATGATTATCGTTTGCTTTTTAAAAATATTCAAGCGATGATAACCATCTTTCCCGAAATGACACAGAAAGGTAAGCCCGTGAATAAAGCCTTATGCCTTGCCATCGCCGCTATTTTAGGTCTGGCCTCATGCAGTGCCGAGCGCGTATCCAACTTTCCATCCTACAAACTCAAAATCATTCAAGGTAATGAGCTCAACCCCCGCGCCGTGGTTTCCCTGCGCCAAGGTATGACCCGCGACCAAGTCCAACTGCTGCTCGGCACGCCGCTCCTGCGCGACGCCTTCCATGCCGACCGCTGGGATTACACTTTCAACACCAGCCGCAACGGCATCATCAAAGAACAAAGCAACCTGACCCTGTACTTTGAAAACGACGTCCTCGCACGCGCCGAAGGCGATGCCATTCAAAAATCCATCGAAGCGGTTCAAGCCGGACAAAACGTCGTTCCGACCACCGAAACCAAGCCGCAATAAGGAAGCCCCATGAGCGCATTGAAAATCGCCATCGCCGGCGTCAACGGCCGCATGGGCCGCGTCTTGGTTGAAGCAGTCAACAACCATCCCGACACCGTCCTCTCCGGCGCACTCGAGCATTCCGGTTCGGAAGTATTGGGTTTGGATGCAGGCTTCGCCTCCGGCCTCAAAACCGGCGTCGCCATTTCAGACGACGTGGATGCCGTACTGGCTCAAAGCGATGTCCTTATCGACTTTACCCGCCCCGAACCAACCCTGAAACACCTGCAAAAATGCGTGGAAAAAGGCGTCAACATCATCATCGGTACGACCGGTTTTGACGACGCAGGCAAAGCCGCCATCCAAGCCGCAGGCGAGAAAACAGGCGTTGTCTTCGCCGCCAACTTCAGCGTCGGCGTCAACCTGACCTTCCACATCCTCGACACCGTCGCCCGCGTGTTAAACGAAGGCTACGACATCGAAATCATCGAAGGCCACCACCGCCACAAAGTCGATGCACCAAGCGGCACCGCGTTGCGCATGGGTGAAGTCATTGCCGACGCACTCGGCCGCGACCTCAAAGAATGCGCCGTTTACGGCCGCGAAGGCCATACCGGCCCGCGCGATCCGTCCACCATCGGTTTTGCCACCGTCCGCGCAGGCGACATCGTCGGCGACCACACCGCCCTCTTCGCCACCGACGGCGAGCGCGTGGAAATCACCCACAAAGCCAGCAGCCGCATGACCTTTGCCGCCGGTGCCGTACGCGCCGCAGTTTGGGCAAACGGCAAAAAAGGCCTGTACGATATGCAAGACGTACTGGGTTTGAAAAACCGATAAACCCGCATCATCAGGTTTCATCCCTGACAAGGCCGTCTGAAAGCACAACGTCGATTTTCAGACGGCCTTATTAAAAAGAAAGCTCCACCATGTCCTATCAACAAATCACCATCAACGTCAACGATGCCGTCGCCGAACGCCTTGCCGACGCGCTGATGGAACACGGCGCATTGTCCGCCGCCATTGAAGATGCCTACGCCGGCACAGAAAACGAGCAGGCCATTTTCGGCGAGCCGGGCATGCCGACCGAGCAAATCTGGCAACAAAGCAAAGTCATCGCCCTTTTCGGCGAAAGCGACGCCGCCGCTTCCATTATCGAAGCCGCCGCGCAGGAATGCGGTTTGAACGATTTGAAATACACCGGCGAAATCCTTGAAGATCAAGACTGGGTACGCCTGACCCAAGCGCAATTCGACCCGATTCAAATTTCCGACCGCCTGTGGATTACCCCGTCTTGGCACGAAGCGCCCAACAGCGACGCCGTCAACCTGCAACTCGACCCGGGCCTTGCCTTCGGCACAGGCAGCCATCCGACCACCCGTCTCTGCCTCAAATGGCTCGACACGCAGCTCAAAGGCGGCGAAAGCGTGTTGGACTACGGCTGCGGCTCCGGCATTTTGGCCATTGCCGCCCTCAAACTCGGCGCAGGTTCCGCCATCGGCGTGGATATTGACGAACAAGCCATCCGAGCCAGCAAAGACAATGCCGCGCAAAACAACGTCGACGCGCAGTTCTACCTGCCGGACGGCCTGCCGCAAGGCCAATTTGATGTCGTTGTCGCCAACATTCTGGCCAACCCGCTGCGTATGCTCGGCGAAATGCTTGCCGCACGTACCAAACAAGGCGGCCGCATTGTCTTGTCCGGCCTTTTGGACGAACAAGTCGAAGAACTCAGCGGCATTTACAGCCAATGGTTCGACATCGAGCCTGCCGAAATCGAAGAAGGCTGGGCGCGATTGAGCGGCGTCAAACGCTAAAGCTGTTTTCCGATATAAAGGCCGTCTGAAATTTAAGCTTTCAGACGGCCTTTTTGCACTTAAAACGCTGAATATTCCAGCAAAATCAGGTATAATTGCCTATTATTTTGACCTTTCGGAACACATCCGCCGCGCCCGTTTGACATTTCATTGCGCGCACGGAAAATTTCCTTGAAATTCAGCAAGAAAAGACCATGACTGACCAAAAACACGAAGAATACGGCGCCGACAGCATACAAGTGCTGGAAGGCTTGGAAGCGGTACGCAAACGCCCCGGTATGTATATCGGCGACACGCAGGACGGCAGCGGCCTGCACCACATGGTGTTCGAGGTGCTCGACAACGCCATTGACGAAGCGCTCGCCGGATATTGCGACAAAATCACCGTAACCATCCATGCCGACAATTCCGTCAGCGTGGCCGACAACGGCCGCGGTATGCCGACCGGCATCCATCCGAAAGAAGGCCGCTCCGCCGCCGAAGTCATTATGACCGTCTTGCACGCAGGCGGCAAATTCGACAACAACAGCTACAAAATCTCCGGCGGCCTGCACGGCGTGGGCGTATCCGTCGTCAACGCGCTGTCCGACTGGGTAACGCTGACCATCTACCGCGACGGCAAAGAACACTTCGTCCGCTTCGTACGCGGCGAAACCGAAGAGCCGTTGAAGGTTGTCGGCGATTCCGACAAAAAAGGCACAACCGTGCGCTTCCTCGCCAGCGCGGAAACCTTCGGCAATGTCGAATACAGCTTCGACATCCTTGCCAAACGCATCCGCGAGCTTTCCTTCCTGAATAACGGCGTGGACATCGAACTGACCGACGAACGCGACGGCAAACACGAAAGCTTCGCCCTCTCCGGCGGCGTGGCCGGCTTCGTGCAATACATGAACCGCAAAAAAACACCGTTGCACGAAAAAATCTTCTACGCGTTCGGTGAAAAAGACGGCATGAGCGTCGAATGCGCGATGCAGTGGAACGACAGCTACCAAGAAAGCGTGCAATGTTTCACCAACAACATTCCGCAACGCGACGGCGGTACGCACCTGACCGCATTACGCCAAGTGATGACCCGTACCATCAACAACTATATCGAAGCCAACGAAGTGGCTAAAAAAGCCAAAGTGGAAACCGCCGGCGACGATATGCGCGAAGGCCTGACCTGCGTGTTGTCCGTCAAACTCCCCGATCCGAAGTTCTCATCGCAAACCAAAGACAAACTGGTTTCCAGCGAAATCGGCCCCGTCGTCAACGAAGTCATCAACAAAGCCCTGACCGACTTCCTTGAAGAAAACCCGACCGAAGCCAAAATCATCACCAGCAAAATCGTCGATGCCGCGCGCGCGCGCGAAGCCGCACGCAAAGCACGCGAAATTACCCGCCGCAAAGGCGTGATGGACGGTTTGGGCCTGCCGGGCAAACTTGCCGACTGCCAAGAAAAAGACCCTGCCCTGTCCGAACTCTACCTCGTCGAGGGCGACTCCGCAGGCGGTTCCGCCATGCAGGGACGCGACCGTAAATTCCA
Source organism: Neisseria sp. P0004.S004 (assembly GCF_051963335.1). Lineage (NCBI taxonomy): Bacteria > Pseudomonadati > Pseudomonadota > Betaproteobacteria > Neisseriales > Neisseriaceae > Neisseria > Neisseria sp. P0004.S004. The sequence goes on along the minus strand of NZ_JBQCUK010000002.1, from coordinate 57,309 downwards.
AGCGATTTTGCCGCTCAAAGGTAAGATTTTGAACGTCGAAAAAGCACGTTTTGAAAAAATGCTGGCCAGCCAAGAAGTCGCCACGCTGATTACCGCTTTGGGCGCAGGCATCGGCAAAGAAGAGTTCAATGCCGAAAAACTGCGCTACCACCGCATCATCATCATGACCGATGCCGACGTGGACGGCGCGCACATCCGCACCCTGCTCCTGACCTTCTTCTACCGCCAAATGCCCGAGCTGGTCGAGCGCGGATACATCTACATTGCCCAGCCGCCTTTGTACAAAGCCAAATACGGCAAACAAGAGCGCTATCTCAAAGACGAATTGGAAAAAGACCAATGGCTGCTCGGTTTGGCCTTGGAAAAAGCCAAAATCGTTTCAGACGGCCGCACCATCGAAGGCGAAGAGCTTGCCAATACCGCCAAACAATTCCTGTTGGCCAAAACCGTTATCGAGCAAGAAAGCCGCATCATTGACGAACTCGTCTTGCATGCCATGCTGCACGCTTCGCCGGTCGATCTCAGCACCGCAGAAAGCGCAGACCGCGCCGTTGCCGAATTGAGCGGCCTCTTGGACGAAAAAGAAGTCGCACTCGAACGCATCGAAGGCCACGAAGGACACCAGTTCATCAAAATCACACGCAAGCTACACGGCAATGTGATGGTGAGCTACCTCGAGCCTAAATTCCTCAACAGCAAAGCCTATCAAACCCTTACCCAAACCGCCGCCGCACTCAAAGGCATGGTCGGCAAAGGGGCAAAGCTCTACAAAGGCGACAACGAATATGACATCGACAGCTTTGAAGCCGCTTTGGACATCTTGATGAGCGTTGCCCAAAAAGGCATGTCCATCCAACGATACAAAGGCTTGGGCGAGATGAACCCGGAACAACTTTGGGAAACCACGATGGATCCTACCGTCCGCCGCCTCCTGAAAGTCCGCATCGAAGACGCCATCGCCGCCGACGAAGTGTTCGTTACCCTGATGGGCGACGAAGTCGAGCCGCGCCGCGCCTTCATCGAAAACAACGCCCTGCTGGCACAAAACATCGACGCCTAAGCATGGAAAGATAAAAGGCCGTCTGAAAAACGATTTTCAGACGGCCTTTTTGTTTTTTATTTTATTCACAATATTCTTTTTATAATCCAAAGTCCGATAATTTTTTGTTTTTACTTTCAAGTAAATCATGAATAAATTGCGGTTCTATTTCTAATAATGATTTTACAGTATCATGGATTTCCCAATACCGTTTACTTGGATAGTCAATAATATGCTGTAGATACTCCTTAACGAGCGGCACATACTCTATAAACTGCATTTTCGTGACCAGCCAAAACAACTCACTGATAGAAAAATCTGCCGATGATGCTTTACGAATAATTCTAGCCACAGGAGGAAAGATTTTCTGACGTGCATCATCACCTTTTTGCTGACTCTGATCTGCTTTAGATGCCCAGTAACTGATAAAAGCAGACAAGATATGCCGATCCGTATCATCATAACCATGTAAACGATGATCAATCATTCCCTCTGTATCCCCTTTCTCAAACATCAAAACCAAAGTATCAAAGCCTTCATCAATACCCCAGTGAGCAAGCAGGCGTGCTGAATCAAATTGCAATACCTCTTTTTCATTGGATAGCAATTCGATTAATCCATCTATCCTCTCTTGTGGCACATCCTCCAAGTCAAGCTCTTCTGGAATCGTCGTATAGTCCACATTTTCCGGTACGCTATACAGCAAAAAATCTATTTTTTTCTCATCCATTAATTTGACCCTTAGGCAACTTACTTAAGCCGCGTATTCTAGTAGAACGTTTCAACTGATGATTCGGATTCGGGTCAATCCCAAATAACCAGTTTGAAACGCTCCAATCCGTTTCCGATTTATTCCGTTTTCCCCAAAATCATTGCATCGCCATAGCTGAAAAAGCGGTATTCCTGTTCCACGGCATGGCGGTAAACGCTGCGGATATGTTCCATGCCCGAAAACGCGCTGACAAGCATCAGTAAGGTTGATTTGGGCAGGTGGAAATTGGTAATCAATCGGTCGGCAACATTGAAGCGGTAGCCCGGCGTAATGAAAATATCGGTATCGCCGCGACCGGCTTTCAGACGGCCTGTTTCGCGTGCGGCGGATTCCAAGGCGCGCATGGAGGTTGTGCCCACTGCCCACACTTTATTGCCGCGCGCTTTGGCGGCTTCAACGGCGGCAACGGTCTCGGCCGGTACGTCAAACCACTCGCTGTGCATTTTGTGTTCTTCAATTTTATCGACGCGCACGGGTTGGAATGTACCGGCACCGACGTGCAGGGTTACTTCTGCGGTTTCTACGCCTTTGGCTTTCAGACGGCCCAACAATTCATCGGTAAAGTGTAAGCCTGCCGTCGGTGCGGCCACTGCGCCTTGATATTTGGCGTACACGGTCTGATAGCGGCTGTCGTCTTCATCATCGGCCGCGCGTTCGATATAAGGCGGCAAGGGCAGATGGCCGTTTTGCTCTAAAAGTTCGTAAACGGTTTGCGCGCCTTCAAATTTCAGGCAAAACAATTCTTCCGCACGCTCCAGCATGACGGCGCGGATATCGCCTTCAAAAATCAATTCTGTACCCGGTTTCGGCGATTTGGACGAGCGGATATGCGCCAATGCGGTATGCGCGTCCAATACCCGTTCAATCAGGGCTTCGATTTTGCCGCCGCTGGCTTTTTGGCCGAACAGGCGCGCCTTCATCACTTTGGTATTGTTAAACACCAGCACATCGCCCGGTGCGACATAATCGGGTAAATCTCCGAAATGTTGGTCTTCAATCGGCAATGTAGGCAAGGCAACCAGAAGCCTGCTGCTGCCGCGCACTTCCGGCGGATGCTGGGCAATCAGTTTTTCGGGCAATTCAAAATCAAAATCGGAAATATCCATTGTCGTGCATAATTTAAAAAAACAGGCGCCATTATACGCGCAAAGTGGGTTTTCAGACGGCATGTTTTTTCGAAAAACCAATAAATTAGAATAAACGCTCTTGGGAAAATCACTTTTTAACGAAAATCAGCGTTCCTTTCTTTTTTCGCCGAAAAACGCCTTTTTTCTATCTTTTACTGGACATTTACCGACAAGTTCGGGAAAATAACCGGATTCATTTTTCAGGCTCCGCCCTGTTCCGACATTATTTAAACGCCGGATGGCAAACCTGCCTTCCGACGTATCAGGAAATCATCTAAAACCACTGCGGCGCATACCTAATATGCACTTTATGCCGCGCTAAAAAGGAAAAGCAATGGATTTGCGTAAATTAAAAAAACTGATTGATTTGGTCGAAGAATCAGGCATTGCAGAAATTGAAGTTACCGAAGGCGAAGAAAAAGTCCGCATTACGCGTACCACTGCCGCCGCAGCTCCTGTTTATGCTGCTCCGGCACCTGCCGCAGCTCCGGTTGCCGCACCTGCCGCTGCTCCGGCTGCAGCCGCTCCGGCCGCCGCCCCTGCCGCTCGCGATTTGTCCAACGCGCAAAAATCGCCTATGGTCGGTACGTTCTACCGCGCCCCCGGCCCGAACGCCGCCGCTTTCGTCGAAGTCGGCCAACAAGTCAAAGTCGGCGATACTTTGTGCATCATCGAAGCCATGAAACTGATGAACGAAATCGAAGCCGAGAAATCCGGTGTCGTTAAAGAAATTCTGGTTGAAAACGGTACTCCGGTCGAATACGGCGAGCCGCTCTTCATCATTGAATAATCCGTTTTTTCAGACGGCCTTTATCTTTAAGGCCGTCTGAAATTCCTTTTTCTGTTCATTAAGGACAAACCATGCGTCTGATTTTGGCTATTTTCTTGCCATGGCTGCAGTTTTTCACCATTGGCCGTCCGTTTGCAGGCATCATCTGTCTGATTCTGCAATGTACACTGGTTGGCTGGATACCGGCAGCCATGTGGTCGGTCTACGCCTTGAGCCAATACAAAACCGACCAAAAAATCCGCAACGCATTAGGCGGCCGACAATAGGCCGTCTGAACCATCCGGAAAGATTATCATGCTGAAAAAAGTATTGATCGCCAACCGGGGCGAAATCGCCCTGCGCGTCCTGCGTGCCTGCCGTGAAATGGGCATCGCCACCGTCGCCGTCCATTCCGAAGCCGACAAAGACAGCCTGCACGTCAAACTCGCCGACGAATCCGTGTGCATCGGCCCTGCCGCATCCGCACAAAGCTACCTCAACATCCCGGCCATCATCGCCGCCGCCGAAGTAACCGAAGCCGACGGCATCCACCCGGGCTACGGCTTCCTCGCCGAAAACGCCAATTTTGCCGAACAAGTCGAACAATCCGGCTTTGTCTTCATCGGCCCTAAAGCCGACACCATCCGTCTGATGGGCGACAAAGTATCCGCCAAACACGCCATGATTGAAGCCGGCGTGCCTTGCGTTCCCGGCTCTGACGGTGCATTGCCGGACGACGGCGAAGAAATCCTCAAAATCGCCGATAAAGTCGGTTATCCCGTCATTATCAAAGCCTCTGGCGGCGGCGGCGGTCGCGGTATGCGCGTCGTCGAGAAAAAAGAAGACCTCCTCCAGTCTGTCGAAATGACCAAAGCCGAAGCAGGCGCGGCATTTGGCAACCCGATGGTTTACATGGAACGCTACCTGCAACGTCCGCGCCACGTCGAAATCCAAGTGATTGCCGACGAACACGGCAACGCCATCTACCTCGCCGAGCGCGACTGCTCCATGCAGCGCCGCCACCAAAAAGTCATCGAGGAAGCACCGGCTCCGTTCATCACTGAAGAAGAACGCGCCAAAATCGGCAAAGCCTGTGCCGACGCTTGCAAACGCATCGGTTATCGCGGCGCAGGTACGTTTGAATTCCTGTACGAAGACGGCGAATTCTTCTTTATCGAGATGAACACACGCGTTCAGGTTGAGCATCCGGTTACCGAACTCATCACCGGCGTGGACATCGTCCAAGAGCAATTGCGCATCGCATCCGGCCTGCCTTTGCAATACAAACAGGAAGACATCCACGTTGAAGGCCATGCTTTTGAATGCCGTATCAACGCCGAAGATCCGTACAACTTCATTCCAAGTCCGGGCCTGATTGAAAGCTGCCACCTGCCCGGCGGCTTCGGCGTCCGCGTCGACAGCCATATTTACCAAGGCTATCGCATCCCTCCTTACTACGACAGCCTGATCGGCAAAATCTGCGTCGTCGGTAAAGACCGCGACCAAGCCATGGCAAAAATGCGCGTTGCCCTTGCCGAGCTGGCGATTACCGGCATCAAAACCAATACGCCGCTGCACCGCGACTTGTTCAGCGACCCAGGCTTCCAAAAAGGCGGTGTCAGCATCCACTACTTGGAACATTGGTTGGAAGAACGCAAAGCCAAACTGGATAAATAATCCCTTGTTTTGACTAAAAATAAGGCCGTCTGAAACGCAAAATAAAGTTTCAGACGCCCTTTTTTCACAATTAAATTATTTATTAAAACTAATGATATTTAATAATTGATTTATTATATCTATTCTAAATCGGTTTCATAGTTCCAATAGTTAAAACCTTTCTGTATAGTTGTTTTAATAGTTAACAGCAAAAGGAAATAAAATGTCGATACAAGAAATTTATGAATGCCAAGAAACCGGCTACGAATATGCCTTCCGGCAAATTGTTTTATAAACCACTGACCATTTCACAAAGGAAATCATCATGACTGCCTCTAAATGCCCCGTAATCCACCTGACCATGAACAACGGCGCGCCTGTTGCCGACAATCAAAACAGCCTGACTGCCGGCCCACGCGGCCCGTTGCTGGCGCAAGATTTGTGGTTGAATGAAAAACTCGCCGACTTCGTGCGCGAAGTCATCCCTGAACGCCGTATGCACGCCAAAGGTTCGGGTGCATTCGGTACGTTTACCGTAACGCACGACATCACGAAATACACCCGAGCCAAGATCTTCAGCGAAGTCGGCAAGCAAACCGAGATGTTCGCCCGTTTCACCACCGTGGCAGGCGAGCGCGGCGCAGCCGATGCGGAACGCGACATCCGCGGCTTTGCGTTGAAGTTCTATACCGAAGAAGGCAACTGGGATATGGTCGGCAACAACACGCCCGTATTCTTCCTGCGCGACCCGCGCAAATTCCCCGACCTGAACAAGGCGGTCAAACGCGACCCGCGCACCAATATGCGCTCCGCTACGAACAACTGGGACTTCTGGACGCTGCTGCCCGAAGCCCTGCACCAAGTCACCATCGTCATGAGCGACCGCGGCATCCCAGCCAGCTACCGCCATATGCACGGCTTCGGTTCGCATACTTACAGCTTCTGGAACGAAGTGGGCGAGCGTTTTTGGGTGAAATTCCATTTCCGCAGCCAGCAAGGGATTAAAAACCTGACCAACGAAGAAGCCGCAAAAATCATCGCCGACGACCGCGAAAGTCATCAGCGCGACCTGTACGAAGCCATCGAGCGCGGCGAGTTTCCGAAATGGACGATGTACATCCAAGTCATGCCTGAAGCCGATGCGGAAAAAGTGCCGTACCATCCTTTCGACCTGACCAAAGTTTGGCCGAAAAAAGACTATCCGCTGATTGAAGTGGGCGAATTTGAGTTAAACCGCAATCCCGAAAACTTCTTCGCCGATGTGGAACAATCCGCCTTCGCACCGAGTAACCTGGTTCCCGGTATCGGCGCCAGCCCCGACAAAATGCTGCAAGCCCGTTTGTTCAATTACGCCGATGCGCAACGCTACCGTCTGGGCGTAAACTTCCGCCAAATCCCCGTCAACCGCCCGCGTTGCCCTGTTCACAGCAACCAGCGCGACGGACAAGGCCGCGCCGACGGCAACTACGGCAGCCTGCCGCACTACGAACCCAACAGCTTCGGCCAATGGCAGCAACAGCCCGACTTCGCCGAACCGCCTTTGAAAATCAGCGGCGATGCGGCGCACTGGGACTACCGCCAAGACGATGACGACTATTTCAGCCAACCGCGCGCCTTGTTCAATCTGATGAGCGACGCACAGAAACAGGCTTTGTTCGACAACACCGCCGCAGCCATGGGCAATGCACCAGACTTCATCAAATACCGCCACATCCGCAACTGCTACCGTTGCGATCCGGCATACGGTGAAGGCGTAGCCAAAGCCCTTGGACTGAATGTCGAAGATGCCCAAGCAGCACGAGCCAACGACCCGGCTTTAGGTCAACCTGGTTTACTGTAAGGAGGCATTATGTGGATAGAAATTGAAGAAATCTTGTCTCAAGCTGTCCGATACAGCCGTTCGAGCAAAAAGTAACGGTTTAGATCATTAATCAGGCCGTCTGAAACGCAAAATAAAGTTTCAGACGGCCTTTTTTTGATGATGAAGTTTATTTGATTGCTTCTGATTCAATGGAACTGGCTACCCTTATTGCTCCGTAAATCATGGCATGCCCCTCACTATCTCACGCCTCTACTGGCAAATAAAAAACCGCACGGCTGATTACCGTGCGGTTTTGCTTTTTGTCTGAAGGGTTCAGACGGCCTTACATCATGCCGCCCATACCACCCATGCCACCCATATCAGGCATAGCAGGTTTTTCTTCAGGGATTTCGGCAATCATGCAATCAGTGGTCAGCATCAGGCCGGCGATAGATGCGGCGTGTTGCAGCGCAGAACGGGTTACTTTGGCAGGGTCGAGTACGCCCATTTCAATCATGTCGCCGTATTCACCGGAGCCTGCGTTGTAACCGTAGTTACCTTTACCTTCCAACACTTTGTTCACGACCACGCTAGGTTCGTTGCCTGCGTTGGTAACGATTTGACGCAGCGGAGACTCAACGGCGCGCAATACGATTTGTACGCCTGCGTCTTGGTCGGCATTGCCGGTGTGCAGATTTTCCAGAGCGGCACGGGCGCGCAACAGGGCTACGCCGCCGCCTGCAACCACGCCTTCTTCAACGGCTGCGCGGGTAGCGTGCAGCGCGTCTTCCACGCGGTCTTTTTTCTCTTTCATTTCGACTTCGGTAGCGGCACCGACTTTGATCACTGCCACACCGCCGGCCAATTTAGCAACGCGCTCTTGCAGTTTTTCTTTGTCGTATTCGCTGGTTGCGGTTTCGATTTGTTGGCGGATTTCGGCAACACGCGCTTCGATTTGGGCTGCGTCGCCGAAGCCGTCGATGATGGTGGTGTTTTCTTTACCGATTTCGATGCGTTTGGCTTGACCCAAGTCGTCCAAAGTTGCTTTTTCCAGAGACAGGCCGACTTCTTCGGAAATCACCACGCCGCCGGTCAGGATGGCGATGTCTTGCAACATGGCTTTGCGGCGGTCGCCGAAGCCAGGGGCTTTCACGGCAACGGTTTTCAGAATACCGCGGATGTTGTTCACCACCAAAGTCGCCAAGGCTTCGCCTTCTACGTCTTCAGCGATAATCAAGAGCGGACGGCTGGCTTTGGCCACTTGTTCCAAAACAGGCAACAAGTCGCGGATATTGCTGATTTTTTTGTCGAACAACAATACAAACGGATTGTCCAGCGCAGCGATTTGTTTTTCAGCGTCGTTGATGAAGTAAGGAGACAGGTAGCCGCGGTCGAACTGCATACCTTCAACCACGTCCAGCTCGTTTTCCAAAGATTTACCGTCTTCAACGGTAATCACGCCTTCTTTGCCGACTTTTTCCATCGCTTCGGCGATAATCGCGCCGACTTGTTCGTCAGAGTTGGCGGAAATAGAGCCGACTTGGGCGATTTCTTTAGAAGTATCGCAAGGTTTGGCGATGTTTTTCAGCTCGTCAACCAAAGCGGCAACGGCTTTGTCGATACCGCGTTTCAGGTCGGTCGGATTCATGCCGGCGGTAACGTATTTCATGCCTTCGGCAACAATGGATTGCGCCAATACGGTTGCAGTAGTGGTACCGTCGCCGGCTACGTCGTTGGTTTTAGACGCCACTTCTTTCACCATTTGCGCGCCCATGTTTTCGAATTTGTCTTTCAATTCGATTTCTTTTGCTACAGACACACCGTCTTTAGTGATGTGCGGGCCGCCGAAAGCGCGGTCAAGTACCACGTTGCGGCCTTTAGGGCCCAAAGTTACGCGTACGGCGTTTGCCAATACATTGACGCCGTTTACCATTTTTTGGCGAACTTCATTGCCGAATTGTACGTCTTTTGCTGCCATTTAAATTCTCCAAATCAATATTAAAAATCTGTTCGAGGCCGTCTGAAAACTTCGTGTTTGATGCAGACGGCCTTTGGTTCTGAAACTTAATTCAACAATTATTCAACGATACCGAAGATGTCTTCTTCACGCATTACCAACAGCTCTTCGCCGTCGGCTTTTACAGTTTGACCGCTGTATTTGCCGAAGATCACTTTGTCGCCGACTTTGACATCCAGCGGACGGCGCTCGCCGTCTTTACCGATTTTGCCCGCACCCACGGCGATTACTTCGCCCATGTCGGGTTTTTCAGCAGCCGCACCCGGCAAAACGATGCCGGAGGCGGTTTTTTCTTCAGCTTCTAAGCGTTTGACGACTACGCGGTCGTGTAAAGGGCGGATGGTCATGTCTTAATGCTCCGATAAATAAATAGATTGAAAACAATTGTCTGTCGGACATGACAGACACGGTTTACTTGGAAATAGCGGCACGCTTATGGAAAGCCTGCCTTAATGGCGGGTAGATTTGGGTTGTTTGCGACAAATTCAAGGGAAAAAGTAAAAATTTCTATGCAGTCTTTCCAAATATTTTCATACGCAAAAATGCCCGATCATATATTTTTCAGACGACCTGATATACCAACTGCAAAGTTCGTTTAAAAACAAGCCACTTTCTTTACAAATTCAATACAACTCTTTACAACTATTTCTTTTTAACGCACTATTATAAATGATGATTATTCTTAATTGCATATTTTAAAGATAATTTCTCTTTATTTGCTTTTATTTTTTATTACTGTCATTTTATTAAGGACATTTCTCAATGAATACGCCCCTGTTCCGACTGAGCCTGCTGTCACTGACACTGGCAGCCGGTTTTGCACACGCAGAAAATGAAGCCAAAGACAATGTTGTACTTGATACCGTTACCGTCAAAGGTCAGGCTACAAGCGCCACACACCGTGTAACGACGAAACGTATGGAAGAAACGACTTCCACTGATTTAAAAGACGTATTGTTCAACGAACCCTCTATCAGTTTCGGCGGCGGCAACGGTCAGTCGCAGTGGGTAACCATCCGCGGCATGGGTCAAGACCAAATAGATTATAAAGTTGACGATACCTACACCGACAGCCAGATTTTCCACCACAACGGCCGCTTTATGCTTGACCCCGCATTGGTAAAAGTCGTTGCCGTACAAAAAGGTACGGGTTCGGCCTCCGCAGGCATCGGTGCAACCAGCGGTGCGATTGTTGCCGAAACGGTTGAAGCCAAAGATTTGCTGAGAGAAGGTCAAAACGTCGGTTTCAAAGTCAATGTCGGTATCAGCAGCAATAAAGGCTATTCACGCGGCGCAAGCGTTTATGGTCAGGCAGGCGGTTTTGACGCTTTGGTTTCAGGCAATTTCGTACGCGACAAAGAATACACGGCAGGCAAAGGCTACCGTAATTTGCTCGGAAGCGATAAGGTTTTAAACAGTGGATTGGGTTCACGCGGCTTGTTGGGCAAAATCGGCTATCGTTTCAACGAAGACAACCGTATTGAATTAAGCCACCGCCAAGAGAAACAATATGGGGAACGCGCCCTGCGCGAAGAGTTCGATTTCTCGCAAGTCTTCCAAACTGACCGCCGTACGGGTCAATACGTTTTGGATGCCAACGGCAACCGTATTCCGAACGTCGCCACCAACTCGCCGCGCTACCGCACGCTGACCCAAGACACCACCAACTTGGAATTCAAAGGCGGAAACTTGGGCTTTATCGACAAAATCAAAGCCAATGTTTACCGTTTGAACACCAAACGTGATGAAGTCCCCAATCCAAATTATGAATTGGACGGCGAAGTACGGACATACGGAGCCAATCTGAATCTCGACAGCCGTCTATTTGACCGCCATACCCTGAAATACGGAGTAAACTGGCGCACTCAAAAAAGCAGCTCAAACGGAGAAAACAGCGAGAAGAAAAGCGATGCCGGCGTATATGTAGAAGGCATTTGGGATTTCTCTCCGGTTACGCTGACCACAGGTTTGCGCTATGACCGTTGGAAAATGAAAACCAGCAGTAATACAGAAAATTCAGACGGCAACCTCAATCCAAGCATCGGGTTGGTTTATGACATTACCCCTGATTTTTCCATCAACACCAGCCTGAACTATGCAACCCGCAGCCCCCGCCTGTACGAAGCAGCTTTAATGAGCAGCAGATCGATTAAAGCATCGCCTGACTTGAAAGCGGAACGCTCTCGAAATGCAGAAATCGGCTTCAACTACCACTGGAATTCTGCCCTTACATTGTCCGGCAGCTATTTCCATCAACAAATCAAAGATGTACAAGCCATCCGCCAAGAGGGTCAATACTATGTTTGGTATAACGGCGGCAAGCTGAAAAACACAGGTTACGAACTGAACGCAGCCTACCGCTGGAAAGGTCTGACCGCACGTGCAGGCGTAGCCTACAGCAAACCGAAGCTGAACGGCGATACCGCCGACAAAGTAACGACCGCTATCCCGATGGGACGCACATGGACAACAGGTCTGTCGTACCAATTTGACAATCCGAATCTGGAAATCGGCTGGCGCGGACGTTATGTCCAAAATGCAGGCTACGCCCCGACCTCGCGTGGCTCTGATGTAGCTCTGAATGTCGTCCGCGCAGGCTACGGCGTCAACGATATCTTCGCCAACTGGAAGCCGACAGGCAAAGACGACTTGAACGTCAACTTCTCAGTCAACAATGTCTTTGATAAAAACTACAAGCCGCACAGCCAACGCGCAGGTGCTAACTCCCTGTCTGAACCTGGCCGCGATGTCCGCTTGGGTGTGAACTACCGCTTCTAAGCAATCAGCTTGAAAAGGCCGTCTGAAAACAAAAGTTTTCAGACGGCGTCTAGCTTTATAATCCGATACAAGTTATCATTTCTATTTGCTTTATTTCCGACCACGGAGAACCTCTATGTTACGTTTGACCGCTTTAGCCGTATGCTGCACCCTCGCTTTGGGTGCGTGTTCGCCGAAAGATTCTGCTTCCAATCAGGCACAAACTGCTTCCGCTTCTGCCGCCCAAACCGAAGGCGCAAGCCTGACGGTGAAAACCACGCGCGGCGACGCGAAAGTGCCGCAAAATCCGGAGCGTATCGCCGTTTACGATTTGGGCATGCTCGACACTTTAAACAAATTGGGCGTGAAAACCGGTTTGTCCGTCGATAAAAACCGGCTGCCTTATTTGGACGAATATTTCAAAACCACGAAACCTGCCGGTACGCTGTTTGAGCCTGACTACGAAGCGCTTAACGCCTACAAACCGCAGCTCATCATCATCGGCAGCCGCGCAGCCAAAGCGTTTGACAAGTTGAACGCCATTGCGCCGACCATCGAGATGACCGCCGAAACCGCCAATCTGAAAGAAAGCTCAAAAGAGCGCATCGACGCGCTGGGGCAAATCTTCGGCAAACAGGCGGAAGCCGACAAGCTGAAAGCGGAAATCGATGCTTCGTTTGAAGCGGCGAAAACCGCTGCTCAAGGCAAAGGCAAGGGTTTGGTGATTTTGGTCAACGGCGGCAAGATGTCGGCTTTCGGCCCTTCTTCCCGTTTGGGCGGTTGGCTGCACAAAGACATCGGCGTTCCCGCTGTCGATGAATCGATTAAAGAAGGCAGCCACGGCCAGCCTATCAGCTTTGAATACCTGAAAGAGAAAAACCCTGATTGGCTGTTTGTTTTGGACCGCGGTGCGGCCATCGGTGAAGAAGGTCAGGCTGCGAAAGATGTGTTGGACAATCCTTTGGTTGCCGAAACAACTGCATGGAAAAAAGGCCAAGTCGTGTACCTCGTGCCGGAAACCTATCTGGCAGCCGGCGGCGCACAAGAATTGCTGAATGCTTCCAAACAGGTAAGCGATGCGTTTAATGCGGCCAAGTAATTCGGCGTGGGTATAGCCGCCCGCTTCTTTCAGACGGCCCGAAGGGTTTGATGATTCACAGAGTCAAGCTGCTTGACCTGAAGTCATTGGATTTAGGCCGTCTGAAAATACATGGTGCAAATGGACAATTTTTGCTTGCTTGCATCTGTTTTTTATGATGGGCGAACCTGCTTTTTTCCCAAATACCTTAACCCTTCTTTCAGACGGCCTTATTTTTTCCGAACCATTTTATGTTTCACAAACCTTCATTTTTAAATGCGGTCAACGGTGTGGCGCTGCTGATATTGTTTGCCGTCAGCCTGTCGGTCGGCGTGGCCGAATTCAAATGGTCCGCCCTGTTTTCGCTATCCGACAGCCAGCAGGTTATGTTCATCAGCCGCCTGCCGCGCACGTTTGCGATTGTGCTGACGGGTGCGTCGATGGCGGTAGCCGGCATGATTATGCAGATTTTGATGCGCAACCGTTTTGTCGAACCGTCGATGGTGGGCGCAAGCCAAAGCGCGGCTTTGGGTTTGCTGTTGATGACCCTGCTGCTTCCGGCTGCGCCACTGCTGGCAAAAATGTCGGTTGCCGCCGTTGCTGCGCTGATCGGGATGTTGGTCTTTATGCTGCTGATCCGCCGCCTGCCGCCGACCGCGCAACTGATGGTGCCTTTGGTCGGGATTATTTTCGGCGGTGTGATTGAGGCGGTGGCCACCTTTATCGCGTATGAAAACGAAATGCTGCAAATGCTCGGCGTGTGGCAACAGGGCGATTTTTCCGGCGTGTTGCTCGGGCGGTATGAATTGTTGTGGGCAACGGGGATTTTGGCTTTGTTTGCCTATTTGATTGCCGACCAGCTAACGATTTTGGGTTTGGGCGAAACGGTGAGCGTGAACTTGGGACTGAACCGGACGGCGATTCTGTGGTCGGGGCTGATTATTGTGGCGCTGATTACGTCTTTGGTGGTCGTGACGGTCGGCAATATTCCGTTTATCGGCCTAGTCGTGCCGAACATCATCAGCCGCCTGATGGGCGACAAACTGCGCCAAAGCCTGCCTGCGGTAGCCTTGCTGGGCGCGTCTTTGGTGTTGCTGTGCGATATTGTCGGACGCGTGATTGTGTTTCCGTTTGAAATTCCGGTCTCTACGGTTTTTGGCGTAATGGGGACGGCTTTGTTTTTGTGGCTTTTATTAAGGAAACCTGCTCATGCCGTCTGAAAAAAATATCGGTTTTATGGCAGGAAGCAGCCGTCCGTTGTGGGTCGCCTTTGCGCTGTTGCTGGTTTCCTGCGTTCTGTTTATGACGCTCAACGTCAAAGGCGATTGGGACTTTGTCTTGCATCTGCGCCTGACCAAGCTTGCCGCACTGCTGATGGTTGCCTATGCAGTCGGCGTGTCCACTCAACTCTTCCAAACGCTGACCAACAATCCGATTCTGACCCCTTCGATTTTGGGTTTCGATTCGCTGTATGTGTTTTTGCAGACCTTGCTGGTATTTACGCTCGGCGGCGTGGGCTATGCTTCCCTGCCGTTGACGGGCAAATTCGGCTTTGAACTGGTCGTCATGATGGGCGGCTCGCTGCTGCTGTTCTACATACTCATCAAACAGGGCGGACGCGATTTGTCGCGCATGATTTTAATCGGCGTGATTTTCGGGATTTTGTTCCGCAGCCTGTCATCGCTGCTTTCGCGCATGATTGACCCCGAAGAATTTACCGCCGCGCAGGCGAATATGTTTGCCACCTTCAATACCGTCCACTCGGAATTGTTGGGTATCGGCGCAATCGTGTTGCTCATCAGCGCCGCCGTAATCTGGCGCGAACGCCACCGCCTCGATGTTTACCTGCTCGGCCGCAATCAGGCCATTAATTTGGGCATCAACTACACGCGCAATACCTTATGGCTGCTGTTGTGGATCGCCGCACTGGTTGCAACTGCGACCGCCGTTGTCGGCCCGGTAAGCTTTTTCGGCCTGCTGGTTGCCGCGCTGGCCAACCATTTTTCTCCGTCGGTGAAACATTCCGTCCGCCTACCCATGACTTTTTGTGTCGGCGGCATCCTGTTGGTCGGCGGGCAAACTATCTTCGAGCACTTCCTCGGTATGCAGGCCGTATTGAGCGTGGTCGTCGAATTTGCAGGCGGATTGGTATTTTTATATTTGGTGTTGAAAAAGAAATAAATTAAACGAGCCCAAACGCTCGCAAAAATAAACTCAGGCCGTCTGAAATCCATGTTTAAAAAATATTTAGTACTTGAAATGAAACTAAATTTCTGACATGTACTCATAGTAAACATTACTGGATTTACTAAAATTACAAAAAATGAGCACGACATTAAAATACCGTCCCGACTTGGACGGCATCCGGGCGTTGGCAGTCTTGGCTGTCATTATTTTCCACATTGATGCCGCTTGGCTGCCCGGCGGTTTTCTTGGTGTAGATATGTTTTTCGTTTTGTCCGGCTACCTGATCACCACCATCATCAGCCGCGAAATGCAAAACGGCAGTTTTTCGTTTTTAGAGTTTTACAAACGCCGCGCGAAACGCATTTTGCCCGTTTTTTCCTGTGTATTGCTGTGTACGAGCTTGGCCGCCGCAATCTTTTTCTTGTCGTTTGACCTGCGCCAATACGTCAAATCGGCAGTGTTTGCGTTGCTGTTTTCGGCCAACCTGTTTTTTGCACGGCGCGGTGGCTATTTTGATGCCGATGCGGCGGAAAAACCTTTGCAACACATTTGGTCTTTATCTCTGGAAGAGCAGTTTTACTTTGTTTTTCCAGTTTTGCTGACTGCTTTTTTCCGATTCAGCAAAGGGCGCAACATACGCCAATTCATCCTTTTGCTGATTGTATTGAGCCTGTTGTCCGTCTTTTTGCCCACCTTCGGTATGGATCCTTATTTCCTGCCTTATGTGCGCGCATACGAGCTGCTGATCGGCGCACTTTTTGCCTTTATTCCGCCCTCCCAAACCAACGACCGTTTCAGCACACCTGTGGTCGGCTGGGCGATGATGGCGGTGATTGCCGCCATGTTGCTGCTTCCTTACGGCGTATTGCCCGGCGAAGGCAATATCGAACGGCTGCTGTGCTGTACGGCGGTTGGCGGCTTGATTTACTCGGGCAAAACCCTGCAAACGCAAAACGGCTTCAATACCGCCAAACTGTTGAGCCTCAAGCCTGTTGTGTTTATCGGTTTGATTTCCTATTCGCTGTATCTGTGGCATTGGGTGGTCTTAGCCGTCATGCGCTATGTTTACATGGACAACGCTTTGCCAATGTCCGCGATTGTATTGGCAGTGGTGCTGATGTCCGGCTTGTCTGTTTTGTCCTATTACTTTGTCGAAACACCGGCGCGACGGATAAAGAATTTCACCACCCAAAAATTCATCGGAGTAATCGCTGCCTATTTCGCCCTGCTGATTCCTGCCGTCGGCTACCTGCTGACTGCCAAACCGGCCGCATACGAGGCAAACCTATATACGGTTGACGAAAGTAAAATCTGCGCGGATACCTTGACCAAAACCGACTGCGCCGTCGGTGCGGAAAACCAAAGCAGCAAAGTCCTGCTGATGGGTGACTCCCACGCCGCCCACCTGACGCCCTTTATCGATATGGTGGGCAAACAGGAAGGCTTTGCCGCCGACATTATCTCGTCCAACAGTTGCGGCGTTGCCTTCGGCTTCCTCCTGCCGCAAAGCGACCGCCGTGCCAACCGTTGCAACCCTTACAACCGCTTTATCGCACAAAAAGTCGAAAACTATCCGGTGGTCTTTATCTCGCAACGTTGGTTCCTGCATACCGACAAGCCCGGTTTTACGGAGCATTTCGGCAAAATGCTCGACACCCTGATTCAACAGGGTAAACAGGTTTACGTCTTTGCCGACACGCCGATGAGCGCGCAACTGCCCCTGCGCCATCACTACCTGAAACAGCGTCTCGGCATCGACATGCAATACGTTTCCGAGCATAAAAAAGCGGAAATTGCCCGCTCCACCGAAGCTGACAAAACCATAGA
Organism: Neisseria sp. P0004.S004; assembly: GCF_051963335.1. NCBI lineage: Bacteria > Pseudomonadati > Pseudomonadota > Betaproteobacteria > Neisseriales > Neisseriaceae > Neisseria > Neisseria sp. P0004.S004. The sequence goes on along the minus strand of NZ_JBQCUK010000002.1, from coordinate 40,279 downwards.
AAGCATCGTCAAACAGCGGCCTGCCGTGCATTGGGTCAACATCATGGGTCCGATTCCGGCAGACAAAACCATAGACGGCCTGCCGATATATTTTGACACCAACCACCTCAATACCCACGGTGCGACAAAACTGGCGGAAAAATTTATACAGGACAAACAAATACTCCTAAAATAACACCGCAGTTTCAGTCCGAAACCTTTGCCGCAATACTGAATGCAAATGCCGCTCAAAGCGCAGCAAACAGTATGCCGCAAAGGTTTCAGGTCGTCTGAAACCTTCAGACGGCCTTAGCAAACCCATAAAGGACAACCCTCATGACACAAGAACGCCTCCCTTCATTCTTCGATAATGCCCCGACCATTACCGTCCAAGACGCATTGGCCGACTTCCTCGGCGCGGCCGAAAACGGCATCCTCACTTACCACTACGCCGATGCCGTGCGCCTGTGCGGCCACTCCTGCCCGACCGTCGCCGGTGCCTACCTGATGGTGGTCAAAGGCCTGAAAACCCTTTACGGTGCAGAGCTGCCGCAACGCGGCGACATCGAAGCCTTTATGCAGGGCGAGCGTGACGAAGGCACAACCGGTGTTACTGCTTCCGTCGTCCAACTCCTTACCGGCGCAGCACCCGAAACCGGCTTTGGCGGCGTAGGCCCAGCCGGACGCTTTGCCCGCCGCCACCTCTTGTCCTTTGGTGCAGGCGAAATCAACGGCACACTCGCACTCCGCCGCCGCGATACCGGCAAAACCGTTGCCGTCAGCCTCAATGCCGCGCTCCAACCCTTTGCGCCGCAAATGCGCGACATCATGCCCAAAGCCGTCAGCGGTAGCGCAAGTGCCGACGAACTCAAACAATTCGGCGAGCTTTGGCAAGAACGCGTCCGCGCCTTCCTGATCGATCAAGCCGACAATCCCGAATTTGTGACTGTCAGCGAAATCTAAACCACACCATACAGAAATAAAATTCAGACGGCCTCACGCTAAAAGGCCGTCTGAAACCCCAAGTTTTCCATACTCGAATCCGCCTATGATTACCATCCGCAACGTCAGCCACACCATCGGCAGCAACCCCATCCTCAACGACGTCAGCCTCGACATCCCCGAAGGCGGCATTACCGCGCTGATCGGCCCGAACGGCGCAGGCAAGTCCACCCTCCTCTCCTTTATGGCGCGCCTACAGCCCTTGGTACACGGCGACATCAGCTACGCAGGCAAAGACATCAAAACCACGCCCACCGCCGAACTTGCCCGCACGCTCTCCATTCTCACCCAAGAAAACAGCATCATGAGCCGCATTACCGTGCGCGACCTGCTCATGTTCGGCCGCTATCCCTACCACCAAGGCAGGCCGTCTGAAACGGATAAAACCATCGTCGAAGAAGCACTCGCCGAGTTCCACCTGCAAGGCTTTGCCGACCGCTACCTGACCGAGCTTTCCGGCGGCCAACGCCAACGCGCCATGATTGCCATGGTGTTCTGCCAGCGCACCGACTACGTTTTATTGGACGAGCCGCTGAACAACCTCGACATGTATCATGCCCGCTCCCTCATGCAAATCCTGCGCCGGCTGACCGACGAGTACAAACGCACCACCGTCGTTGTCCTGCACGACATCAACCAGGCCGCCGCCTACGCCGACCACGTTGTCGCCATGAAAAACGGCCAAGTCGCCATGCAGGGCGCACCCAACGACATTTTCACCGCCGAAAACATCAAAACCCTATTCGATATGGACGTCAACGTCCTCGATTACGAAGGTAAAAAACTGGTTATCCACCACGTTTGAATCCAATAAAAAAGGCCGTCTGAAACCTGATTACTCAGGTTTCAGACGGCCTTTGCCTATTCAAAAAATTTATTTTTTTTCGTACAAACCGCGCACCACGCGACCAATCGCAGCAATGCCTTTTTCCAGCGTTTCCGCATCCTGCGCAATGCTCATGCGAATGCACTCGCTCGCGTGCGGATAATCTTGCGTATCGATGCCGACAAAGAAATGCTCGCCCGGAATAATCAGCGTGCCTTCAGCCTTGAGCATTTCGTACAAGGTTTGCGACGAAACCGGCAGGTTTTCAAACCAAAGCCACAAGAAAATTGCACCTTCAGGCTTGTGGATTTTCAACGGATACGCACCCAATTCGCGTTTGAGCAGGGAAACCGCCGTTTGCGCCTGCTGACGGTAAAACGGCTGAATCACTTCGTCGGCTAGCTGTTTCAGACGGCCGTCGTTCAACAGCGGAGCCGCAATCGCCGCGCCGAAACGCGTAGGCGACAGGTTCACAATCGCATTCAAACTGCTGACGGCTTTAACCACTTCCGGCGCAGCGACAATAATGCCGGTACGCACGCCGGGCAGGCCGATTTTAGAAAGGCTGAAGCAGAGGATGATGTTTTCGTGCCAGTTGAGCGTCACATCGCTGTAAATAATATTCGGGAACGGCATTCCATAAGCGTTGTCGATAATCAGCGGAATCCCGTGTTCCTGCGCCAAAGCATCCAAACGCGCCATCTCGCCGTCGGTCAACACATTGCCGGTCGGGTTGGTCGGGCGCGAACAGCAAATCGCACCGATTTTGCCCTCTTTCAATTCAGGCAGGCCCTCCAGCGCGTCAAAGTCAACGCGGTATTTAAAAAAGCCCGCTTCACCTTCGTGTTCGACATTTTCGATTCTCGGTTTTACCGAAATAAAATGCTGCCCTTCAACATGCACGTCGGCATAACCGATATATTCAGGCGCAAGCGGCAACAAAATGGCTTTTTCAGCCGTTTGGCCGTCTGAAAGATTGAATTTGCCGCCAAACAGGTTGAACAAATAGAAAAACGCGTTTTGCGAACCATTGGTCAGCGCAATATTGTCCGCCGTCAGATTCCAGCCGTATTCGCGGTTAAGAAACTCAGTCAAAGCCGCAATCAGCGCCGCATCGCCCTGCGGATTGGAATAATTGCCGATATTCTCAACAGCGTGTTCCGCCGCCAGTTTAGAAAACACATCGGCAAACACCGCATTGACTTCAGCAATCTTCGCCGGATTGCCTCCGCCAAGCATATTGACGGGCTTGTCGCTTTTGAGCGCGTCGCCCAAATCGTCCATCAACTGCAAAATACCGCTGTGTTGTGTGAATTTTTCGCCGAATGCTGAAAACTGCATGAAAACTCCGTTGCTGAGTGTGTAAAAAAATAAACCGCTATTATAAGAACAAAGGCCGTCTGAAAACCAGTTATCCTGATTTTTCAGACGGCCTTTAGTTCCTCAGCTATCTATGCTGAATAACCCGATAGCCATTTTCTACGCTTTTACCTGTCTTGGCACAAAGTTCATCGCCGCATCGCACGATATTGGCTCTATTGATGCGACCAACCATATCTGCATCCTGTCGTTTTTGGTCAATCAACATTGTATAAAAGAAAGATAATGCCAATCCACCAATAACCAATGTTGCCATTGCAAGCGAAATAACCCATACCAAACGTGAAGAAATCTTCTGATTTTCTTCATTTACCTTATTCAAATATACATTGAATTCACGTACTTGATCAGCCATTTGGTTGCGTGCCTTTTCCATGTCACGCACATAACCAGCCACAGAACTTGACATTTCTTTCGTCACTTCCGCGCGTACCATCTCTGTAATCATCTTTCGTTGATCATAAAGTGATTTATCCAATTTATCCTCAAGATTTTGGACAATCTGATGAGCGCTTTGCCTAAATTGTACCATTACCTCGGCGGTTTCAAGCAAAAGATTATGTGCCTGTTCAAGTTCGTTATTATTCATACTTAACTATTTATTGAAAGAATAAGGAAAAAACGTGCTACCAGCATTTTTCAAATTTGGGAAAGATTTAACCAAACGAACGACCGCCATAGCTGCGCTCTTCTTGAACTTGAGGAGTATTTTGAGCAACTTCTTGAGCCTGATTTTGTTTTAAGGTTTCTCGCAACTCATCTCTAAAATTTGCCACCACATCGGCATTGTCAGCCAATGCTTTGGCTGTGAACGTACCATCTTTGTCGTTTTTAAAGCCTTGAATTAGAGCTTGGAGTTTATCAGTTGGACTTAAATCTAATTCTGCAAGATTTGTATCAGATTTTTCCATGCTATGTTTTTCAGAGCGCTGTTTAATCAACTCCAAATATTGCAATTCAGATTTTTCACGGCCTGAAAAATTAGAATTTGCCCCTATAGCTTGTTTCATTCTTGAATGCAAAGTAGACTCTGAAATTTCACCTTTCCAATAATCGCCAATAGCATCAGCTACTTTTTTAGCTTTTTCTATCCGACCATGGTAAGTCATAGAATATAGAGCCGCACGTTGTTCTTCTGATAAAGCTTCTTTAGGGCAATTTACTTTTTTTAAAACTGCATTATCCAATCTTCTTTCATACTCAGGAGCAATTTGAGCATACATTTCCATCGACTGCTGACGAGTTAAACTAATTTTTATTGTACTTTCTGATTGAGTATAAACATCATAAGTATAAGCACCATTATGCTTTGTTAACTTTATTGTTCCAAATATTTGCTCAGCCTCTTTTCCAAGCTCTGATGATAACAGAGACTTAAAGTTAGAATATTCAGTTGGTTTCGGTTGGTATTTATTTAAAAGGCTTTCTTGTTTATTTAATGAGGTATTCAAAATTTTATTTTCTTCTTTAGTTAAATTTAACATGCTAGACAATTTTGCAACTCTATCGGCATTTACATGCCAACGCTTATCTTCACCGCGTTCAATTAATGCAACACCAGCAGAAATTGTTGGAACTGCCCTAGTATCTAAATAGATATTATCGACAACGTTCTCATTGTTTTCTATCATCTTATTACGCAATTTCATATAGCGATCTTGATCGAATTTATTATTCATAATATTTTACCTATTTTTAATAAAATGCCATTTACCATTACGCCAGCAATAATGATCCTGGGAGTATTCCATTGAATTTTTCCGATAATCAACGTAAATACAGTTTTTTTCGCTAGCATGAATTTCGCCAAGCTGGGTAATATCTTTAGTTTCCTCAAATTGTTTAGTTTCAGGATTGAACATATAAAGTTCATTACCATTAATTGCTGACGCTGCAACAGGAAAACCCTTTAAAATAATATCAGGGTACCCATCATTATTTAAGTCTTGTATTTGAACCAAATGATCTGCAGTCAGAGGGGGATGTGACATACTTTCAATAATTTGTATTTTTTTAGTTTTTTTATTTGTAATGACAGCCCGATAATCCATATCAGAAAGTGGTTTTATCTTAATTTCAAAAGGAAAATTTGCTACTGGTGGATAAACACTTTCTTTTCCAACTACGTTTCCACTTTGCACAGCGCACGCAGTAGAAAATAAAGAAAGTGCAATGAAAGGAATTGTGAATAGTTTTTTATATTGCATTATCTCTCCTAAAAAATGTGAATTTTTTCAAATTACATTTTAACCTTAAATTAAGATATAAATCAAATATTTTTATCAAAATTTTCTAATACTTTCATATGAAATAATTTCTGCTCCACATTACAAACAAGCTCTTTTGCATCATAAGAATTTTTCAACCCACCCGTAATATCATTTAATGGATTAAAACAAGCTTCATCCTCATAAGCAGAGTACGTTTTTCTTAACTTAGAAAAATAACTTGAAGGAAATTTTTCAACTAACTTATTTTTTTTATTTTTAATTTGCAATTCTTTATATCTTTTATCTATCGCACTATCTAAACTAAGAGATAAACTATATAAACATTCATTTCCAATTTTATGTATCTGATCATATTTTTCCACATTACATAGAGTATACGTTTTCTCATCGATTGAATTTTTAATAGTATCTCTAAAAGCAGAAAGTATTGAAAAATCTTGAGCAAAACAAGAACCAGATCCTAACAGGCAAATAGAAAGAAAGAATGCTTTTTTCATTTCAAACTCCTTAAATTTGTAATGTCTTATCCCATGTATAGCAATAACCATTTTTAAAACTTATAAAATTACATTTTATTGCTCACAAGATTCTAGCACCATTTTGAAGACTTAGTCCTAATAAATAACTATCAATTATATTTCAAAGATAAAACAGTAAGTTAAAAATACACTATACAATTATCCTCAAAATAAACAAAGGCCGTCTGAAAACCAGTTATCCTGATTATTCAGACGGCCTTTAGTATTCAATCTTTCATTCAACGGCCAAAATGCTCACGGCGTTCGCGCCAGTCTTGGCGGATGGAGCCGCTTTTGCCGACCGGCGTGTCTTGTTCGACTTCCCAAATAAAATTCGTTCCGCCGCCTATCGGATGCGAGCCGCGCAGGCCGATGTGGCTGCCTTGGTCGGCAACGGCGGTGCTGCTGCGTGTTTGGCCCCCGAAACGGGTTTGCGAGGTTTCGATGCCGCTTTTGATGCTGCCGTAAAGCTGTACGTCGGCATGTGCGGCGAGTGCGGCGGTGGAAAGTGCGGCCGTGAGGAGAAGTTTCAAGTTCATGGTTTATCCTTTTTTTGGAGAGGAATTGTGAGGCGATTGTATCGGCCTTGTGCGTAAACAAGTTACAATTCTTGCAAAATCTGACAGGAGTTTTGATGATGCGCTCTTTACGCGCCGCCGCTGTGCAAATGGTGTCGTCCACCGCCCCCGAAACCAATATTGCCACGATGAAACGCCTTGTCCGCGAGGCGGCCGAACAAGGGGCGGATTGGGTGTTGCTACCCGAATATTGGCCGCTGATGGGCAAAAACGATACGGACAAGCTGGCATTTGCCGAGCCTTTGGACGATGGAGGCGTCGGCGAAACCTGCGACACCCGTTTTCAGACGGCCTTAAGCGAAACGGCAAGGGAATGCGACGTGGTGTTGTTTGGCGGTACTGTTCCACTGCAAAGCCCAGACGCGGGCAAAGTGATGAACACGATGCTGGTGTATGACCGCAACGGCAACCGAATCGGGCTTTACCACAAAATGCACCTTTTCGGCTTTTCCGGTTTGGGCGAACGCTACGCCGAAGCCGATACGATACTGGCGGGCAGCGATGTGCCGAAGCTGAGCGTGGACGATGTTCCGCTGGCGGCCGGGGTCTGCTACGATTTGCGCTTTCCTGAGTTTTTCCGCGCCCAGCAGCCGTTTGATGTTTTGCTGTTGCCGGCCGCGTTTACCCACACGACCGGCAAGGCGCATTGGGAATTACTGCTGCGCGCCCGTGCAGTGGAAAACCAATGCTACGTCATCGCGTCGGCACAGGGCGGACTGCATGAAAGCGGCCGCCGCACATTCGGCCACAGTATGATTATCGACCCTTGGGGCGATGTGTTGGCGACGTTGCCCGAAGGCGAAGGCGTAATTTGTGCCGATTTGGATACCGCGCGACTGCAAAGCGTGCGCACGCGCCTGCCTGCCCTGAAACACCGATTACTTTAAACACGCACTATGTCCCAGTTCCAACCTACACGCATTCTCGGCATCGACCCCGGCAGTCGCGTAACCGGCTTCGGCGTTATTGATGTCCACGGCCGCGAACATCATTATGTTGCTTCCGGCTGTATCAAAACGCCGACCGGCGCGTCGCTTTCCGAACGCATCGCCGTGATTGTCCGCCATATCGATGAAATCATCCGCCACTATCAGCCGCATCAGGCAGCCATCGAACAAGTGTTCGTCAACGTCAACCCAGCCGCGACGTTAATGCTCGGTCAGGCGCGCGGTGCCGCGATTGCCGCTTTGGTCATGCACGATTTGCCCGTGTTTGAATACACCGCGCTTCAGGTCAAGCAGGCGGTGGTTGGCAAGGGTAAGGCCGCCAAAGAGCAGGTGCAGCATATGGTGGTCCAAATGCTTGCACTTTCAGGTACACCGCAAGCCGATGCCGCCGACGGACTCGCCGTCGCCCTCACCCACGCCCTGCGCAATCACGGATTGGCTTCGCAACTCAACCCCGACGGCTTGCAGGTCAAGCGCGGCCGTTTTCAATGGTAGGCCGACATTCAGGCCGTCTGAAATATGTTCCAGCCCGTTTTCAGACGGCCTTTCGGTTATAATAGCCCTTTGCCCACATACAGCGAGCCTTCATGAAAGCCGCCTTCCTTTTTCTCTATCTCATCCGCCTGCTGCCTTTTTGCGTGTTGCACAAGATTGCCGACGCGATCGGTATTCTCGCCTATTACGCAGTCAAACCACGCCGCAAAGTCGGCGAGGTAAACCTCAAAAAATGCTTTCCCGAGCTAAACGACAGCCAGCGCACTGCCCTGCTCAAACGCCATTTCCAACACATGGCGAAGCTGATGCTCGAATACGGCCTCTACTGGTACGCGCCTGCGGATAAGCTGCGCTCGTTGGTACGCTATCAAGACAAACACCATCTTGACGAAGCCCTCGCCGCCGGCGAAAAAGTCATCATCCTCTATCCGCACTTTACCGCATTTGAAATGGCGGTTTACACGCTCAATCAGGATGTGCCGCTGACCAGCATGTATTCGCACCAAAAAAACAAAGCCCTGGACGAGCAAATCCTGAAAGGCCGCCACCGCTACAACAATGTTTTCCTGATCGGCCGCACAGAAGGCCTGCGCGCCATCATCAAACACCTGCGCAAAAGCGATGCGCCCTTTCTTTATCTGCCCGACCAAGACTTCGGCCGCAACGATTCCATTTTCGTCAATTTCTTCGGCATTCAGACGGCCACGATTACCGGCCTCAGCCGCATCGCCGGTATGACCAAAGCCAAAATCATTCCCGCCATTCCCACACGCGAAGCTGACAATACCGTAACCCTGCGCTTCTATCCGGCTTGGGACAATTTCCCGACCGAAAATGTCGAAGCCGATACCCAGCGCATGAACGACTTCATCGAAGAGCGGGTACGCGAGCATCCCGAACAATATTTCTGGCTGCACAAACGCTTCAAAACCCGTCCCGAAGGCGAAAGCAGCTTTTATTGACTACATTGAATTACAATTTGAATATGCAAAAAGCGGCAAAATCCTTCTTTCGCCGCTTTTTCATTTTAATTGAATCAAACCGAAACTTATGTTTGATTTTAAACAATCAAATAATATTCCGCTTTAAATGCTTTAAAAACAACTTTTTTCATCGTGATTGAAACTTTCAAACAACCCTATATTTTTTCTCAAATGAAAAACATCAGTCCCAATACACTTTTTTCATTTACATATTAAATTTAATTTCTTTTAAAAACAATATATTAAAAAACAGTCCATCTAAAAAAATACATTTTAATCATTCAAAATATGCAATAAAATTAAATTAAAATTTAAAAAAACAAAATAAATATCTAAATTTAAAACAATTATGAAATATAATTGCAAAAATATGACAATAACTGAAATTTATACTAAAACAAGCCTTCAGAAAAAAATACTTGGCAAACTGTAAAAATTCGCGTAAATTTCACTACATCAAATTACAAAACGTTCAGACGGCCTCGCTGGTTTTAGATACTTTTGTAAGCAGTTTTCTGATATTGCAAGAAATTGCGGTATTTTAGAGGATTTCGGTGCAATGCCCGAAATGAAAGTTTACCGATGCAGAGTTGAGCTGCATCTGTAAAGCCGCAGGTGAAAGCCTGTATTGTTTGTGAAGCGTAAATCTCTGATTTGAGGTATTGGGGCAATCCTGTGGGGGATTGCCTCTTTTTTTATCTGCGCCGTCATGCCACAATGACATCATCCCTTATCCAACCCGATCACGCCATGACTCCGATACTCGCCTTCGACATCGAAACCATTCCCGACGTAAACGGCATCCGCCAGCTTTACGATTTGCCTGCCGATTTGCCCGACAATGAGGTCGTCCTGTTTGCCCAACAGCAACGCCGTGCCAAAACCGGCAGCGACTTTATGCAACACCATCTGCACCAAGTCGTTGCCATCTCCTGCTGTATGCGCTGGGGGCAAGACAAAATCCGCGTCAGCACCATCGGCGATCCCGAAGACAGCGAAGAAGTCATGATTGCCAAGTTCTTCGAGGTCATCGAAAACTATACGCCGCAACTCGTCAGCTGGAACGGCGGCGGTTTCGACCTGCCCGTCCTCCACTACCGCGCCCTGATACACGGCATCAGCGCCGCCCGTTATTGGGACATGGGCGACGGCGACTTTGGCGACAGTCGCGACTTTAAGTGGAACAACTACATCAGCCGCTACCACACCCGCCATTGCGACCTGATGGATTTGCTCGCCCTCTACCAACCGCGTGCCAGCGTACCTTTGGACGACATGGCCAAACTCTGCGGCTTCCCCGGCAAATTGGGCATGGACGGCAGCAAGGTTTGGGACGCCTATCATGCAGGCCGTCTGAAAGACATCCGCGACTATTGCGAAACCGATGCCGCCAATACCTACCTGATGTACATGCGCTTTCGCATGATGAGCGGCGCGCTCGATGCCGACGAATACGAAGTCGAAATCAAACGCATCAAACATTATCTGGCCGCACAAGCCGAAGAAAAACAACACTGGGCGGAGTTCGTCGCTGCTTGGCGTTAAACTAGGCCCTCTGATCAGACAAACCAGAAAACCAAAAGGGCGTGATCGACACGCCCTTTTTTATATATTCGACAAACCATGCCCACTAAGCAGGCAAACGCCCCAGCGTGACCCTGTCCAATCCAGCCAAATCCTGTTCGGTTGCCACTTCGACAAAACCGTTCTCCAGCATAATATTTCGCACTGCTTCGCCTTGGTCATAGCCATGTTCAAACAGCAGCCAGCCGTTGGCTTTCAGGTATTTGGGGGCTTCTTGGGTAATGTGGCGGATATGGCTGAGACCGTCTGAAAAGTCGGTCAACGCATTTTGCGGCTCAAACCTCAAATCGCCTTGCGATAAATGTTCATCGCCGTCCTCGATGTACGGCGGATTGGAAACAATCACATCATATTGGCCTTCAGACGGCCTGTCGGTATCAAACCACGAACCCTGCGCAAACTCCACTTTTGCGCCCAATTCGGCCGCATTTTGACGGGCAGTATCCAAAGCACCGACGCTGATATCAGATGCGCGAACATCGGCATCAACGCGTTCAAGCGCGACGGTCACGGCAATGGCGCCACTACCCGTCCCCAAATCCCACACGCGGCCTTGCGGCGGCAAGCGTTTGAGCACGGCTTCCACCAAATGCTCGGTTTCAGGGCGTGGAATCAGCACATGGGGATTGACGGCAAAACGTCGTCCGTAAAACTCACGTTCGCCCAACAGATAGGCCATCGGCTCGCCTTTCAGACGGCGTTGCGTCAAAATCTCCAAGGTTTGCAGGGCAGATTCTGCCAAATCGTCCGTACCGCGTGTAACCAGCTGCGCGCGCGTGTAACTCAGCGCATATTGCAACAACATCCGCGCTTCATTTTTGGGCAGTGCCGATTGGCGCAACCATTCATCAAGCGTCATTTTTCGTCCCATCTGCCAGCGTTGCGGCTTTTCTTTCCTTATTCTTTCCGGCAAACGTGCCGATGGTGGCAACCGCAAATGCGGCATACCACAAATAAAATCCTGCACCGTAACGCACGATATCCGCCGTATTTCCTGCTTCATCGACATGTACGGCTTTCACACTGAAAGCCACCAACGCCAAGCCCCAAAGTGCCGCATGGACAGGCACGACCTTCTTCCGCAACGCCAGCAAAACAATGGCCGCCAACAAAACATAATTCGCATAGGCCGCACAATACCTGATATCCAAAGAAGCAAATATCGACCCCAAAATCAAAACGGTTACACCCTTCATGCTTTCATGATTGCCCAAATAAAATGCAACATTGGACAAAGACGCTATCCACAGTGCAACCGACACCAGCAACATCGCTATGGGAAAACTTGATTTCCGATTCTCTTTCTGCATGGTTTTATCCTAATGTAAAAGGCCGTCTGAAACCTTTCAGACGGCCTGCCGTTTAAATTTCGCTACCGCCGACGGTCAGTCCGGCATCAATCCTCAGGGTCGGTTGTCCGACGCCGACAGGAACGCTCTGCCCTTCTTTGCCGCAGACGCCGATGCCGCTGTCGAGCGCAGAGTCGTTGCCTATCATGGAAACGTGTTTCAGCACTTCGGGGCCGTTGCCGATGATGGTTGCACCTTTGACAGGGTATTGCAGCTTGCCGCCTTCCACCCACCACGCTTCGGATGCGCTGAACACAAACTTGCCGCTGGTAATGTCCACTTGCCCGCCGCCGAAGTTAACGGCGTAAATGCCCTTGTCGATGGACGCAATGATTTCTTCCGGCTCATAGCCGCCGTTTTCCATAAAGGTATTAGTCATGCGCGGCATAGGTGCGGAGGCGTAACTTTCGCGGCGGCCGTTGCCGGTCGATTGCGTACCCATCAGGCGGGCGTTGGTCTCGTCCTGCATATAGCCGACCAAAATACCGTCTTCAATCAATACAGTACGGCGGGTTTCATTGCCTTCGTCGTCGATATTGAGCGACCCGCGTCTGTCGGCAATATCGCCTTGATCCACAACGGTCACGCCTTTGGCGGCCACGCGCTCACCGATTCGGCCGGAGAAAACGCTGGTTTCTTTACGGTTGAAATCGCCTTCCAAACCATGTCCGACCGCTTCGTGCAGCAACACGCCCGGCCAGCCGTTGCCCAAAACGACAGTCATCTCGCCGGCAGGCGCAGGACGGGATTCGAGGTTGGTCAGCGCTTGTTTGACGGCGGAATCGACAAACCGATGCACCAAATTTTCATCGAAATACGCCAAATCATAACGCCCGCCGCCGCCCGCGCTGCCCTGCTCGCGACGCTCGCCCTGCTTGGCAATGACAGTTACGTTCATGCGCACCATCGGGCGGATGTCGGCAGCGTGTTTACCGTCCAAACGGGCGATGTACACCATGTCGTATTCGCAGGTCAAACCGGCCATCACTTGTACGATACGCGGATCGGCGGCTTTGGCCAGCGTTTCGACTTTGTTTAACAGCGCGACTTTGGCAGCGGAATCGAGGCTGGCAATAGGGTCAATCGCCATGTGGACAGGCTTACCGTAGGCAGGTGTCGGCACTTTGACGCTGGCTTCGCCGCCGGCCGCACCAATCACGCGCACTGCTTTGGCAGAGCGGTTGATCGAATCGATACACAGGCTGTCGGCGTAGGCAAAAGCGGTTTTATCGCCCGAAACGGCACGCACGCCTACGCCCTGATCGATTTGGAAGCTACCCGATTTGACGATGCCCTCTTCCAAATGCCAGCTTTCATAGGCAGTACGCTGACAATAGATGTCGGCATAATCGACATGGTTGGCGCCGATAATGCTCAGGCTTTGGGCGAGCAAATCGGGGGAAAGATGGTTGGCTTCGAGCAAATCTCGCTGTACGGCGGCGTAGGTTTGTTGCATAATTTTTCAGACGACCCGACGAGCAGGCAAAGTTAATTTGGTCTTGATTATACGGCATTTTATATGGCTTTGGATATGTTGATTGCTTGGGTTTATGAGTGATTGAAACAAATCAAAAGGCCGTCTGAAATATAGGGTTGAAATGTTTACCTTACCCTATTTCAACGTCAGCCGTGTGAAGAAGATAACAAATCATCGTATGATTGATGCAGCGGCAGGCTGATAAAGATTCAAATAATAAATAGATTGGAATTAAAATGAAAAAGTTACTTGTTGTATTGCTAGGGCTGGCAAGCCTTAATGTTTATGCCAACGGCTGCGGCGGTGAATACCAACCGGCAACTGGAACATGCCGTATTATTGACAGCTCAGGTCAACAGATTCTATATAATGTAGGAAGACCTAACTCTGCTGCTCAGAGCCAACCAAAAATTATTAATATTAATGTTCCTTCAAAATATTTGGCACTAGCCATGAATTTAGAAACTGGTATATCAGGGGGTGCTCTCGATATGGATTCCCGTACTGCAGCAGAGAAAGAGGCCATTAGAACTTGTGAACGTGGAGGAAGCAACGCCCCATGCAAATTACTTGTATGGGCAAGAAATGGTTGTGTTGCTAGTGCACGAGGCAATGAAGAGAAACCAACACTATTCACGGTTACAGAAAAACCTGGGCTTACAGAAGAAAAAGCTTTAAGAAGATGCCAGAATGCTGGTGTTTCTGGATGCAGGATTTTCATCCCAGAAACTTGCTCACTGCCTAAATTCTAATAGACAAAAGGCCGTCTTTATTCAGACGGCCTTTTCAATCACGGCAAAGACGATACTGAAATTTAATTCTCATACAAAACAATCTATTACAGAAAAATCCCTTATTTTTTTAGTTTTGCTATTGATAATAGTTATTATTAGCGTATAATCAAAACCACTCGGAAGACGTCCTAATCCGAGCCATTAAACGACAGATTTTATCCCCCTCTTCCCCATTATCTCTTGATACTCGGAGTGCGCATATACGAAACATACCTGTTCCCCTTTATATCAGATACTCAAAACCGAAAAACATGAAACCCACTGCCGATACAGTGGGTTTCGTGTTTTGCGGCGTTCAGTTTATCAGACTTGACCGGCTGCTTATCAGGCCGTCTGAAACCGAATAGACCTGATTATCGGCAGGTTTTCATGTTCAATTTGCCATAACGGCCGACAATGTTTCTGATGTCTTGAGCATCGCGCTCGTCGACCGCCATGAAGACCACGGTCATGCGCGCCACGCTCAAACCGGTATCGGGCGCGCTTCTGTCTTCCTGCTCGACAATGCGCGCGCCGCCGAAACCTGCGCTGGACAAGCGTGAAATCAAAACTTGGGCGGAAGAACGGCTGCGTGTTACGTCAATGCTGATTTCGCCGTTGTGAATGCTGCCGCTAAAGCCGCGGCTGCCCAAGGCATCAAGCTGGGCGGAAGTGTCGCCGTCAGCAGGCAAGACCACACGGAAGGTTTTGGAAGAAGTCTCGCTACCGGATGCGCCGTTACGTTTTTCGATACTGCGGCTGGCCGCATGAGGCCATTTGCCCAACAGGCCTTTGATACGGTGGTAATCGTCTTCATCCATCACCACGGTGGCGCTGCTGGTACACAAGCGTTCCACGCCGGCCGCGTCCATCTCTTCTTCGGCGGCGCGGCGTTCTTGCGCTTCTTTCTCGCGGCGCATTTTTTCTTTTTTCTCTTTCAACTGCTGCGCTTCTTGTTTTTTACGCAAGGCTTCCGCTTCTTCGGATTCGGATTCGGGTTCGGCCATGATCAGGCCGTCTGATTCATCCGCCACCCAATCGGGCTGCGATGCCTGCTGCGGCTCGGCTTTGGGCGCGTCCAAAGAAGACGGGCGCAATAATTCGTGCGTGCCGCCTTCCAAGGCAGATTCGGGTTTGGCGGTTTTATGTTGTGTCCGATAGGCAACCATGCTGCCAAAAACAATGATGTTGAGTGCGACCAAGACCGCAAACAGCCATTTCATGATGCGTTTTCCTTTTTATTGTCCGTTGCGATGGGCAATCCAATGCAAGAGCCCGTGAATCACGAGATTATCGACGATTTTCACTTGATTGTCATGAACAAATGCCTCGGGCAAGGCTTGCACGACTCTGGCCGCACCGCCGCCCGTGATAATAATATCGACCGGTTTGCCCCCGCCCGTTTTGTCTTTCAGACGGCCATGCATCATCATCAACGCGCCGCAAACGGCATCCATCATGCCGCTGGCAATGGCGTTCGGCGTTGTGGTCGGGAACGGATATACCTTGCCGATGGGGCGGTTGAGGTTAGCGGTTTTGAGCGCCATCGCCTCTTTCATCAAGTGGAAACCGGGCATGATGGTGCCGCCGAGATAATGATTGTCTTCCGTCAGCGCGTCGGTGGTTACGGCGGTGCCGCAGCTGACGACTACGCAGGCGTTTTGCGTAAAGCGGCGGCTGCCCAGCGCATTAAACCAGCGGTCGGAACCATGTTCTTCAGGGCGGCGGTAATGGTTGCGGATGCCCAAAGCCTGCGGCATGGAAGACAGCCATTCGACCGGACGGGTCAATTGTTCTTCCACCATCGCTTTTTTGACCGAACCGCACACGGCGCAACCGACAATCTTCACATCTTCATCGGCAAATTGCAGCCATTCTTCGCCCAGCTTGGCCAAATCACGATACGGCGCACGGCTGACTTCGGTAAATGTGCCGTTCTCCACCCACGCCCATTTCAACTGGCTGTTGCCGCCGTCCAGCAGCAAAAAGCGTTCCGGCTTGGCGGCGGCAGGTTGTGCCGGACGGTTATCCGGGCGCAAGCTGATTTCGCCGCTGACGATGGTTTTCTCACCCTTGTCTGTCAGCAAACGCAACGCGCCTTGCGCGTCCACGCCTTTGACCACGCCTTCGTGGACAACGCGCCCTTCTTGAAGCAGCAAGACCGGCCTGCCTGTGTCGCGGTTGGCGGCATCGTATTCGCCGACACATGATGCAAATCCGTTTTGCGCGTATTCATTCAACAGCGCATCGAGTTGCGCCAACACCGCATTCAATAAGGCTTCGACGCTTACGCCCTGCTTAGAGGCCGTCTGAAACAAAGCCTGTACGGAAGTAGCGTTTTCCACTTCTTTCGGCAATACAAAATTAATGCCGATGCCGATGACGGCGACGGTTTTATTTTCCACCCGCGTCGTTTCAATCAACACGCCGGCCAATTTATCGTTGGCCACGACCAAATCGTTCGGCCACTTGATGTTCACGTCCAAACCGATATCGGCAAGCGCACGGCGGCAAGCCAATGCCACCACCAACGCCAGCGAACCCAGCTCATACTGCGGCTTGTCAAATGCCCAGCCTAGGCTGAACATCAAGCATTCGCCCTGTCGGTTGACCCAGCTTCGCCCCTGCCGTCCGCGCCCTTTGGTTTGAAAATGCGCCACACACAAAGCCTTGTGCGCCAAACCTGCCGACCGGCGCGCCAACGCCATGATTTCATCGTTGCTGGACGAGCATTCGTGTTTCAACTGCGCGCGAAAACCATGTTTCCCGGCCATTTGTTGCAGAGATTCTTCGGCAAACACAGCCAATGGGCGCACCAAACGCCATTGCCCGTCGTGCTGGCGCAGCAAGCCGCGGATATGGCCCGGCATCTGCTGCCAGAATCCGTTTAATTGTTGCGGCTTCATCCCGGCCGCACGCGCCAGCTGAGAAACGTGTTGCGGCAGGCCGTCTGAAAGCGCGGCGAGCAAGGCCCAATGGCGGCTGTTCAAATCCGTCATGCGCCTCCTCCGGCTTCACGGATTTTCGCCAACGTTTTGGTGGTCGAAGTCTGGTGTAAAAACGGAATCGAAAATACTTTGCCACCGCGCGCAAACGTCTCGGCCGCACCGACAATTTTATCCACAGGCCAATCGCCGCCTTTAATCAATACATCGGGTTTGACCATTTCAATCAACGCAGCCGGCGTGTCGTCATCAAACCATGTGACCAAATCCACGCTCGCCAATGCCGCTGCCACTGCCGCGCGGTTTTCCAAAGGATTAATCGGACGATCGTCCCCTTTGCCCTGACGGCGCACCGAAGCATCGGTATTCAACGCCAATACCAAAGCCGCACCGGCCGATCGCGCCTGCGCCAGATACGTTACATGGCCTCGGTGGAGAATATCGAAACAGCCGTTGGTAAACACCAGCGGACGGGGCAATGCCGCCAAACGCTCCGCCAGCTTTTCGGGCGGACAGATTTTGGATTCGAATTCTGGAGCTGACCATTCGGACATGATGCGGTTCCTTTGGGAATAAAACAGAAAATAATCGGGGTATTATAAAGGATAACGGCGAAACACCATAAAAAGATACCGAACGGTACGATATTCGGGCTTGACTGCGTATTCATCGGCATTTGGCAGACACCGTAAACGCCGTTTTTGCCGCTGCCATGATGGAACGGTTTGATGAACACTGTTTTTGAAACCCAATAAACTTGAAGTAAAATTCAGGGCATAAACGGGAAAAAGCCTGCATACAATATGCAGGCTTTCATCTGGGGTGGCTGATGGGGCTCGAACCCACGACAACTGGAATCACAATCCAGGGCTCTACCAACTGAGCTACAGCCACCGTAAAAATTGGCACGCCCGACAGGAATCGAACCTGTAACCCCCGACTTAGAAGGTCGGTGCTCTATCCGGTTGAGCTACGGGCGCTCATGCCGATTCGTGCTTAGAATTTTGTGGTCGGGGCGGTGGGATTCGAACTCACGACCCTCTGCTCCCAAAGCAGATGCGCTAACCGGGCTGCGCTACGCCCCGACTGAAGACCCGAACTATACAGACCCTTTTCAAGTCGGTCAACACTTACTTTGCTTTATTTTTCTATTTTTTATTTATCTTATTATTTTTAATCATTATTTATTTTTATGTTTCGTCATCGGGGCTACTCTTTTGTGTCAGGCCGTCTGAAAAATGCGATAATTTGAACGCAATATTTGTCCCTATTTAGAAGGAAAATCATGACTGCTCAACTTATAGACGGAAAAAAAATCTCCCAGCAACGCATCGAGGCGGTCGCGCAGGCGGTAAAGGCGCGTCAGGGAAAAGGTTTGCACACGCCTTGTTTGGCGGTGGTATTGGTCGGCGACGACCCTGCCAGCGCGGTTTATGTACGCAATAAAAAACTGGCCTGCCAAAAAAGCGGCATCGAATCTCGCTCTTACGAGCTGCCGTCTGAAACCACGCAAGACGATTTGTTGAAACTGGTGGACGAATTGAACGGCGATTCTGCCGTCGACGGTATTTTGGTGCAACTGCCGCTGCCGGCCCACATCGACAGCCAGGCGGTTTTGGAACGTATCGTGCCGCATAAAGATGTGGACGGCTTCCACCCTTACAACGTCGGCCGCCTGGTCGTCAAAATGCCGCTGATGCGCCCGTGCACACCCAAAGGCGTGATGACTTTGTTGGAAGCCTACGGCATCGACCCGAAAGGCAAAAAAGCCGTGATTGTCGGCGCGTCCAATATTGTCGGCCGCCCGCAGGCGTTGGAATTGCTGCTGTCCCGCGCGACGGTAACCATCTGCCACAGCGCCACGCAAAACCTTGCCGATGAAGTTGCCGCCGCCGATATTTTGGTGGTCGGCGTGGGCATTCCGAATTTTGTTAAAGGCGAATGGATCAAACCCGGCGCAGTCGTTATCGATGTGGGCATCAACCGCTTAGACGACGGCAGCCTGTGCGGCGACGTGGAATTTGACGTTGCCAAAGAACGTGCGTCCATGATTACGCCCGTTCCTGGCGGCGTCGGCCCGATGACGATTGCCACTTTGTTGGAAAACACGCTACACGCGGCCTCATTGCACGATTAATCACTGTCATTAAATTAGGCCGTCTGAACATGGTTTTTCAGACGGCCTGACCTGTTTTTTGTTTTTTTACCTTATCGGCTTCACATGTCCTTACTCGCTTCCCACACCGACAACCCGACTTTCCGCAATGCTTCCTATATCCTGATGGGTTTGGCTTTGCTGATTGTCTTGCACTACCATCTGCTGCCGCTGCTGCTGTCGGTTATCCTGACCTATATCTTTATTACGCGCACCAACGGCGTCATCCTCAAACTCCGCCGCCGTGTTTTACCGCGCAACACGCGGCTGCATAAATCGCTCAACGCGCACAATATCAACCTGATTTCCACCACACTGACGCTGGCCATCGTGTTCAGCATCATTGCGATGATGTCTTTGGGCATTTACCACCTGATACACGGCGGCCACGTCGGCTTTATGCTGGCCAAGCTGGCGGCGATTTTGGAAGACACCAAAAACAGCCAAGACCTGCCTGCGGCCATTCTCAATATGCTGCCCAACAATATGGCCGAAATCAAAGCCTCGGCAATCAAGCTGATTGACGAATACCGCGCCGCGCTGACCCGCATCAGTAAAAACAGCATCACGTCCTTCGTGTACATCCTCATCGGCATCATTATCGGCGCCATGCTCAGCTTCCACCGCCTGAAAATGCGTAAAAACCGCCGCAAAATGCCATTGTTTAAAGCCGAATTGGTGCAACGCATCGTCACTTTTGAAACCAGCTTTGAACGCGTGTTCCTCGCCCAAGTCAAAATCTCGCTGATCGACACTTTCCTGACCGGCCTGTACCTTTACTTGGTTTTACCGCTGTTCGGCGTTGAGCTGCCGTTTAAAATGACCGTCCTGATCGTCGCCTTTATCGTCGGCCTGATTCCGGTGGCGGGCAACCTGATTTCCAACACCATCATCATTATTTTGAGCCTCGGCGCATCGCTTTACGTCGCACTCGCCTCGCTGGTGTTCCTCGTTGTCATCCACAAGCTCGAATATTTCCTCAACGCCAAAATCATCGGCTCGGAAATCGAATCCAGCGCGTGGGAATTGCTGGTGGCAATGGTCGTCTTTGAACGCATTTTCGGCATCGGCGGCATCATCGTCGCGCCGGTTTATTACGCCTATTTGAAAAACGAATTGAAACTGCGAAAATTGATTTAATCAGTTGCATTTATACACATCAAAGGCCGTCTGAAAACGACAATCGGGTTTTCAGACGGCCTTTGCTTTACCTTTTCTTACACTTTACGGCATAATGACAACCACGCATTTCTAGAAGAAAGACAAACAATGTCAACCAAAACCCCTTCCCTATTCGGCGGCGCGATGATTATCGCCGGTACGGTTATCGGCGCAGGCATGCTTGCCAATCCGACCGCCACCTCCGGCGTCTGGTTTGCCGGCTCGCTGGTCGTGTTGCTGTACACCTGGTTTTCCATGCTCTCCAGCGGCCTGATGATTTTGGAAGTCAACACCCATTATCCGCACGGCGCCAGCTTCGACACCATGGTCAAAGACCTACTCGGCCCGGCTTGGAACATCATCAACGGCGTTGCCGTCGCTTTCGTTTTATACCTGCTCACCTACGCCTACATCTTCGTCGGCGGCGACCTGACCGCCAAAGGCATCGGCAGCGCGGTAGGCGGCGAAATTTCGCTCTCCGTCGGCCAACTCGTCTTCTTCGGCATCCTCGCCTTTTGCGTTTGGGCATCCGCACGCTTGGTTGACCGCTTCACCAGCATCCTTATCGGCGGCATGGTATTGACCTTTATTTGGGCAACCGGCGGCCTGATTGCCGATGCCAAAATGCCTGTTTTGTTTGACACCCAAGCCCCGGCCGGCACCCACTACTGGATGTATGCTGCCACTGCACTGCCCGTCTGCCTTGCCTCATTCGGCTTCCACGGCAACGTCTCCAGCCTGCTCAAATACTTTAAAGGCGACGCGCCCAAAGTGGCCAAATCCCTGTGGTCGGGCACGCTGATTGCCTTGGTGATTTACGTCCTCTGGCAAATCGCCATCCAAGGCAACCTGCCGCGCAGCGAGTTTGCACCGGTTATCGCCGCCGAAGGCCAAGTTTCCGTCCTGATCGAAACGCTGTCCAAGTTCGCCCAAACCGGCAATATGGACAAAGTGTTGACCCTGTTCTCCTACATGGCGATTGCAACGTCCTTCCTCGGCGTAACACTCGGCCTGTTCGACTACATCGCCGACATCTTCAAATGGAACGACAGCATCTCCGGCCGCACCAAAACCGCCGCGCTGACCTTCCTACCGCCCCTGATTTCCTGCCTGCTCTTCCCCACCGGCTTCGTTACCGCCATCGGCTATGTCGGCCTGGCCGCTACCATCTGGACCGGCATCATCCCGGCCATGCTGCTCTACCGCTCGCGCAAAAAATTCGGCGCCGGCAAAAACTACCAAGTTTACGGCGGATTCCGGCTGATGGTTTGGGTTTTCCTCTTCGGCGTCATCAACATTGCCGCCCAAATATTGAGCCAAATGGAGCTTGTTCCCGTATTTAAAGGTTAAATTCCCTTAAGGC
Organism: Neisseria sp. P0004.S004; assembly: GCF_051963335.1. NCBI lineage: Bacteria > Pseudomonadati > Pseudomonadota > Betaproteobacteria > Neisseriales > Neisseriaceae > Neisseria > Neisseria sp. P0004.S004. The sequence goes on along the minus strand of NZ_JBQCUK010000002.1, from coordinate 18,533 downwards.
CGTCTGAAACACCCTCTTTCAGACGGCCTAATTCATTATTTTCCGCTACAATACCCCCTTTCCCCCCAACGAACCCCGTCCATGTACGACAATATCCGTTTCCACCTCGACGAAGACTATCCCGACCAGCTCCCGCCCGAAAACGCCGCCACCCACATCGGCATGTACTGGCAGTGGGCGGCAAAATCAGGCCTCGTCAACCCCGTCTGGCAAACCGCCCCCGAAACCGAGGCCGACTTCGCCGCCATGACCGCAGGCACGATCAGCGGACGGCACTTCCTGCTCAAACACATGGACGGCGCATTGACGGCGGACGACTTTACCGAACTCGGCCAACGGTTTACCGAGTTCTACTACACCGACGAAGAAGACGGCTACGGCGCATTTATGGAAGACTACGTCCTCGCCCTCGACACGCCCTCGCTCGGCGGCTTCTACCACGTCAAAAACACCCCGGAAACCTTCGCCAAACTGACACCCGTTTTTCAGACGGCCTTTGAAAAATGGCAAAGCAGTTTGAAAGCAGAAAAATAAGGGCCCGAACCATGAAACTCATCATCCTCGACCGCGACGGCGTCATCAATCAAGACCGCGACGATTTCGTCAAATCCGTTGACGAATGGATTCCCATCGAAGGCAGCATGGATGCCATCGCCTTTTTAACGCAGGCAGGCTACACCATCGCCGTGGCCACCAACCAATCCGGCATCGGCCGAAAATACTTTACCGTGCAAGACCTGACCGAAATGCACGCGAAAATGCACCGCCTTGCCGTTCAAGCCGGCGGCACCATCGACGGCATATGGTTTTGCCCGCATACCGCCGTCGACAACTGCGAATGCCGCAAACCCAAACCCGGCATGATTCTCGACATCATCGAACGCTTCAAAGCCGATGCTGCCGAAACCTGGCTGGTCGGCGACAGCCTGCGCGACCTGCAGGCCATTGATGCCGCTGGCGGCAAATCTGCGCTCGTCCTGACCGGCAAAGGCAAAAAAACGCTGGTCCAACACGAACAAGACCTGCCCGAACACACCCAAATCTTCGACAACCTGCTCGCTTTCTCGCAATACATCATGCGCGAAAACACACAAATCGAAGAAACCGCGCAAGCCATCTTATAAACAAACAACAAGGCCGTCTGAAACCTGATCACACCGGCGTTCAGACGGCCTTCCAACGACAGACTTTTCCCCGATATGCTGATTATCCGCAACCTGATTTACTGGTTCATCCTTTCCTCCAGCATTATTTTGCTGTTCCCCTTTATGCTGCTTGCCCTGCCCTTCCAAGGCGGCGCGCACAAAATGGCACAAGTTTGGGTACGCATCCTCAATTGGTCGCTCAAACACGTCATCGGTTTGAACTACACCTTAAGCGGCGCGGAAAACATTCCCGACCGACCGGCCATCATTTGCGCCAAACACCAAAGCGGCTGGGAAACCCTCGCCCTGCAAGAAATTTTTCCGCCTCAAGTCTATGTTGCCAAACGCGAACTTTTCAAAATCCCTTTCTTCGGCTGGGGCTTGAAACTGGTTAAAACCATCGGCATCGACCGCAGCAACAGCCGCGAAGCCAACAGGCAGCTGATAGAACAAGGCCTTGCGCGCAAAAACGAAGGCTACTGGATTACCATTTTCCCCGAGGGCACACGCCTGCCGCCCGGCGAAAAAGGCCGCTACAAACTCGGCGGCGCGCGTATGGCAAAAATGTTTGAGATGGACATCGTCCCCGTCGCGCTCAACAGCGGCGAGTTTTGGCCGCGCAACTCCTTCCTCAAATACCCCGGCACCGTCAGCGTCATCATCGGCAAACCCATTGCCTACGGCAGCGGCAACGAAGCCGAACTCATGGCCCAATGCGAGCAATGGATAGAAAGCCAACAGCCCCTGATTACCGGACAAGGCCCGTTCGCGCCCCAAACCAAATAAATCATTCCATCGGGTGGGTCGCCATGCCCGCTCCTTTCCCTCAAACACCATGCCCCGCCTCCATACCCACACCCTTTCAGACGGCCTGACCATTCATATCCAGCTCAAACGCAGTGCCAAGAAAAACCTTATCTTGCGCCCCGTTTCCGCTGATACCGTCAGCATCAATATCCCGCCGTTTGTGACCCAGCGCAACTTTACCCAATGGCTGAACGACAACGAGGCCATCCTGCGCCGCACCCTAAACAAAACACCAGCCCAGCAAAAATCCACCGACACGCTTCCCGAATGGATTTGGTATCAAGGCGTTCAGACGGCCTTGTCCGTCCACACGGCAAACCACATCCAAATCAGGCCGTCTGAAATCCTGTTGCCCGAAAAAGAAACCGCCGCCCAACTCACCCATTTGCGCCGCTTCCTGCTCGAACGTGCGCACGAATACCTGCTGCCGCGTCTCGAAAGCCATATCCGAACCACCCGCCTGACCCCGAGCGCCATTTCCCTTTCCAACGCCAAAACCTTCTGGGGTGTTTGCCGCCACACCACCGGCATCCGCCTCAACTGGCGACTCATCGGCGCGCCCGAATATGTCGCCGACTACGTCTGCCTGCACGAACTCGCCCACCTGCGCCATCCCGACCACAGCCCTGCATTTTGGGCGCTGACCCGCTCGCTCACACCGCATGTCGATCAAGCCAAACAATGGCTGAAGGCACACGGAGGCGAATTGTTCCTTCTCGGCTAAGCCTTTACTTTCAGTATTTTTCTGCAAGCAAACACCGGCCCAAGGCAAAGAATCAACGCCTTCCAAACAAATCATGTAGCCGCGCGTAAAATCGAGTTTATCCGCTTGCCGCCCTACAGGCATGCCGATAAGATGATGTCGTTCTCCAAACCCTTTTCAGAAAGGAAAACCGATGACCAAAGCAAAATCGTTACTGGCCACCGGCATTTTGGCTCTTTTCTCCGCCACGGCATTCGCCTCCCCGCTGCCTTCCGAAATCTACCGTCCGGCAGGCGCACACACCATCAAAGCCGATCATCAAGGCGACGGTGAGTTTGAATACGAAGCCGAACTTTCCGGCCGACACAATTCCATTCCTTCCCTGGCCAAAAAAGTGATCGCCCACGCGCGCAGCAAAGGTTTCCATGTGGTCGAGTCCGAAATCAAACACGACGATGCCGATCTGAAATTCAAACGCGGCAAACAAGAGCTGGACGTTTCCATCGAAGACAAAGGCCAAGGCCGTATCGAATACAAAGCCGATTTAGATTTGGATAAAAACTAAATCCGATCCGTAAACAAAGGCCGTCTGAAATCCCATCGGGTTTCAGACGGCCTTTTGTCGTCTTTATCAGATAAAATGGCAATCGGTTTGCAAAATTTCCAACTCAAAACATTGTACAATCTGCCCACTTATACCGATAACATCCCAAACATTGCCATGAAAAAACGTCTGCTCCTCCTCACCATCCTTCCCCTTTCCCTTCACGCCGCCGATGTGCCGCCCGACGTGAAACCCGAGCTTCAAGTCAACACTGCCGAACCCCAACAACCCGAAACGCACAACATACCTGCCGAGCAGACAAACAGGCCGTCTGAAAAAATCATCAACGTCGATGCCGACACCCTGCTTGCCAACACCGAATTACTGGCACGCGCCATGTATTCCGCCGTTGTCGCCCACAACATCCCCGGCATCAAAGCCGTTTTACCCATTTACGAACAATGGCCAGAACACGACCGTGCCATGGCACGCTATGCCAAAGGTTTGCTTGCCCAATCCGAAGGGCGCGCCGCCGAAGCCGTCGGCCATTACCGCCGCTTTATCGCCGAGCAGCCCGACGCCTCCGCCGTCCGCTGGCAGCTTGCAACCGCCTTGTTTGAAGACAAACAAAACGAAGCCGCGGCCGACCAGTTCGACAAACTGCAAACCGAATCCCTCCCGCCCGCCTTGCAAGAACGCATCGAAACCTACCGCAAAGCCCTACGCGAACGCGACTCATGGCAATTCAACGCTGGCCTGAACATCACACGCGAACAAAACATCAACCAAGCCCCCGGCCAACGCCGTCTGGGCAACCACCTGAGCGACGAACAATGCCGCGCCGTGCGCCTTGTCTATCCTGACGACGACTGCTTCCGAGGCTGGACCTTCCCCGAGCCCATCGATGCCACCGCCGTCCACTACCAAATCGGTGCAGAAAAAAAATGGTCGCTGCCGCGCGGCTTCTATGCCACGGCAGGCGCAGACCATTACGGCAAAATCTATCCCAAACACACCAACTACAACGACCTCACCACACGCTTCTCGGCAGGCCTCGGCTATGCCGACCAGCGCAGCGATATCGGCATTACCCCGTTCCACGAACGCCGCTTCTACGGCAACGACCCCTACACCTACACCAACGGCGCACGCCTTCACTACAACCATTGGTGGCAACCCAAGCTGCAAACCCTCAGCGCATTTGAAGCAGGCCGTCTGAAAAACAGCCGCCGCGAGCATTCCGACAACACCAGCCAACTGCTCAGCAATTCCATCGTGTACCACCGCAACGCGCGCCAATACTGGGTAGCCGGTATCGACCTCTACCGCGAACGCAACCGCGATGACAAAAGCGACAGCTTCAACCGCTACGCCCTGCGCGGCACATGGGGACAAGAATGGCCCAAAGGCCTCTCCACCGTCCTACGCCTCAGCGTCGCCCAACGCCTTTACCAAGCCCCCAGCTTCTTCAGCAACGAACAAAACCGCCGCGACAAAGAAGCCTCCGCCTCCCTAAGCGTATGGCACCGCGCCCTCCATTTCAAAGGCATCACCCCGCGCCTGACCATTGCCCACAACAAAACATGGAGCAACGACAAGTTCTACGAATACGGCAAAACCAAAATGTTTGTCGAACTGAGCAAAACATTCTGACAAGTAGAAACCAAAGCCATATTGCCCACACTGTGATGCAATCTCTATTTTGGCTGTTTTAAACTCACAAGGCCGTCTGAATATTTCAGACGGCCCATATTTTCGATAAACCCTCAATTTTTCCATTGTATAAACGAAATTTTATAACAGCATTAAATATTAATTTAAACAAATAAACTGATTTTAAATTCTATAAAATAATTAAAATAAAGAAATTTTAGAATAAAATTGCTAAAACAAAAAATCAAGCCTTGTTTAATTCCGCTAAAACCTGTAACCTGTATCAAAAATAAACAAGAGAGTTCATCATGTCCCAACACCACCCTACTGACGATATTAAAATTAAAGAAGTCAAAGAGTTATTACCTCCAATCGCGCATTTGTATGAGCTGCCTGTTACGCCTCAGGTTGCCAATTTGGTTTATAAAACACGTCATGAAATCTCGGATTTGGTTCACGGCCGCGACAACCGTTTGCTGGTCATCATCGGCCCATGCTCGATTCACGATACTAAGGCGGCGGTTGAATATGCGCAAAAATTGCTGCCCTTGCGCAAAAAATATGAGAAAGAGCTGCTGATTGTGATGCGCGTGTATTTTGAAAAACCGCGTACAACCGTTGGCTGGAAAGGCCTAATTAACGATCCGCACTTGGACGGTACGTTTGACATCAACTACGGCCTGCGCCAAGCGCGTCAGTTGTTGCTGACTTTGAACGAAATGGGCATGCCTGCTTCGACTGAATTCTTGGACATGATTACGCCGCAATACTACGCCGACCTGATTTCTTGGGGCGCGATTGGTGCGCGCACGACTGAAAGCCAAGTGCACCGCGAATTGGCCAGCGGCCTTTCCTGCCCTGTCGGTTTTAAAAACGGTACGGACGGCAACCTGAAAATCGCCATCGACGCCATCGGCGCGGCCAATCATCCGCACCACTTCCTGTCTGTAACCAAAGCCGGTCATTCTGCGATTGTCCACACCAGCGGCAACCCTGACTGCCATGCGATTTTGCGTGGCGGTAAAGAGCCTAATTACAGCGCGGAACACGTTAAAGACGCAGTTGCGCAGCTTCAAAAAGCCGGCGTGAGCAGCAAACTGATGGTGGACTGCAGCCATGCCAACAGCCGTAAAGACTTCCGCAAACAAATGGATGTGGCGCGCGATGTTGCGGCGCAGCTGAAAGCCGGTGAAAAACACATTATGGGCGTGATGGTGGAAAGCCACTTGGTTGAAGGCCGCCAAGACAAGCCTGAAGTTTACGGTCAAAGTATTACGGATGCCTGCATCGGTTGGGATACGACCGAAGAATTGCTGGCCCTGCTTGCCGAAGCGAAAGGTTACCAAGCGTAAGTGCGAAAACATTAAAAAGACCGGATATGTTCCGGTCTTTTTTGTGTCTGTCATTTTGATTTCTTCACTCGAGATACCGAGCAAATTTTAGCCAGGTTCAACATAAAAACAATATGTCAGAAAATATTCAGGCCGTCTGAAAAACCAATCATTCAGGTTTTCAGACAGCCTCTTCTACTTTTCTTTTCAATTAAAACGTGTGTTTAACCGTCGCAGTCACACTACGCGGCGTACCGTAAACGTGAATATCCGGCATGGTGCGGTAGCGTTTGTTGAACACGTTTTCAAAGTCCAAACCGATGCGGGTGGATTTGCCGATTTTGTAATGCGCGGTCAAATCCAGCGTGGCGTATGGGCGTTGGGTCAACGCGGCCGCGGCGGCTGGATTGATGTCTGCCGGGTATTCGTCCAGTGTGTGGCTGCGGCTTTGCCAGTTGACGTTGGCACCCAGATTCAAACGGTCGGTTACGTCATACGCGGTAAAGAGTTTGAACAAGTGAACCGGATAAGACGGATGCAGTTGAACCCCTTCGCTGTCTTTGATTTTGGAACGTGCATAAGATGCATTCAGCAGCCATTTGTCGCTCAGGCGGCCGCCGACAGAGAGTTCCACGCCTTTTGTCGTGGTGTTGTCGGCTGCACGGTAGTATTCCTCGCCATTTGCGAATTTGCCTGCGACAACGCCCAAATGGTCGCGTTTGTTCATAAAGACGGATGCTGAAGCATTCAGACGGCCTTCAAACCATGACGCTTTCAAACCGGTCTCGTAAGTTTTGCCGCGCTGCGGTTTGAGTGCTGCGCCGTCTTTGGTCAGGTAACGCACTTGCGGACGGAAGATGGTGGTGTAAGACGCATAGGCGGTCAGATTGTCTCCTATGTCGTAGGTTACTCCCAAATAAGGAATGAAAACGTTTTGTTTGTGGCTGCTGTGTGCGAATTTGTTGCGTTCAGTGCTGTAACGGTAACGCCAATCCACAAAACGGCTGCCGCCGATAAAGGCGAGCCTGTCGGTCAGTTTGAAACGGGTCGAGCCGTAAACCGACAGGTTTTTCATGCGTGAAAAACCATCGCGCAGATACGGCATATCGGGTTTGGCGATGTTGCCGTCAAATTTACGCAAATCGGGAATCATCGACTCGCCTTCTTCATAGAAAGACAGGTTTTCTTTGTTGTCCTGATAGCTGATGCCGACATTGAACTCGTGCGAGCGGCCCAGCGCTGGATAATCGCCGTCCAAGGCCAGCGCAAAATTCTGATCGCGGTATTTGCTGCGGTCGCGGTCGGATGTAAAGAGCGCGGAGTAGTCGGGTTTAATTACAAAAGTACCGGCAATGCCTGAAACGATGTCGTTTTTACCCGAAACATGGCTGTAATCACCAGTCAGTTTCCAGCCGTTGTCAAACTCATGGCTAAGGGAAGTGAATACTTCGGCACTGGTGTCTTTGCCGTATGCCCAGCGTGCGGAAGAATTGCTGCGTGGCGAAGATTCAAACGGTTTGAATCCGTCTTTGCGATTACCTGCTGCTGTCAGATAGCTGAAACGCGAGCTGCCGGTATTGCGGAAACGGTGTATTTCCGTACCGAGGCGCCATTGGGTTTGCGGCGTGAGATCGTAAGACAAAATGCCATAGAAAGTGTGATTATGGCGCGATGTGTTCGGCAGGTAATCGCCGCCGTGGTCGCTGACCAAAATAGCGCGGCCGCGCAAGGTATTGTCGGCATTCAGAGGATGATTGGCATCAAGGACGAAACGGTAGTGGTTCCACAAACCGACACCGGCTTCCACGCTGATGGCTGGCTTGGCTGTCGGTTTTTTGCGTTCCAAAGCAACCGTACCGCCCGGTTCACCCATACCGCCGTTGGACAAACCGCTTGCGCCGCGTACGACGACGACTTGTTCGTACAATGCGCTGTCCAGATTGTTGGTGCCGCGGCGGATGGCTTTGCTGTCGTAAAGGAATTTGGGCGCGCCGTCCACGGAAATGCTGTCAATCGCCTGACTGCGCGAAATAAATTGGCTGTGGCCGGAGACGTTGTTGCCCATTTTGCTGTGGAACACGCCCGGTGTTTGTTTCAATACGTCCTGCAAGGTATCCAAACCTTGGTCGTCCATTTGTTTTTCGGTAACGACGGACAAAGACTGCGGCGTTTCGCGCTGGGTCAGGCGGATGCCTGTCGCGGCGGAAGATACGGGAATAGTGTAGTTGGAAGTAGTCTGTTTTCCGACACCTTGGACGGTAACTGTCGGCAAATCGACACGTTCTTGCGGCTGGCTATTTTCTACTTCGGTTGCGAAAGAATACGCCGAACACAAAGCCAGACTGACGGCAAAGCTTAATTTGCCATAGGGAAATACGGGTAGTGACATAGCTTCTCCAGTTAGCTGATGTTTTAATTTGGTGGCAGATTCTATCAAAAAGATGTAGTCCGATGAAACTATGTTCTAATCACTATTTTATAAGTAGTTCGTTTAATTCAAAATATTTATTTTTAATCTAGTCCTAATTGACTAAAAAGGCCGTCTAAAAACCCGCATCATCAGGTTTTCAGACGGCCTTAATCTTTTTATTACAAGGTAATCAATCTGCCAATTTTCGTGCCAACTCTGCCAAACGTTTACCTTGTGCGAAGGCAATGTCGTTTTCTTCGGCGGTCAATGCCGGCTTGCTGTCATGGCCGGAAACATGGCTTGCGCCGTAAGGCGTGCCGCCGCTTTGGGTATTGCTGAGCGCGGACTCGGTATAGGGAATGCCGCTGATGACCATGCCGTGGTGCAACAGGGGCAGCATCATGGTCAGCAGGGTAGTTTCTTGGCCGCCGTGCAGCGAAGATGTGCTGGTGAATACGGTGGCAGGCTTGCCGACGAGTTCTGCGCCGAGCCAAAGGGGAATGGTGCCGTCGATAAAGTATTTCATCGCGGCGGCCATATTGCCGAAACGTGTCGGGCTGCCGAGCGCGAGGCCGGCGCAATTTTTGAGGTCGTAGGCAGTCGCGTAGGGCGCGCCTTCGTCGGGAACGGCTTTTTCAACGGCTTCGCAAACGGTGGAAACTTTGGGCACGGTACGCAATACGGCTTCGCAACCGTCCACGCTTTCGATGCCGCGTGCGATTTGGCGGGCAAGGTTGCGCGTGCTGCCGTTTTGGGAATAAAAGAGGACGAGGATTTTCAGGGGATTTGGGTTCATTTGGGGTTTCCGTTACAATGCTGTCAGGTTTCAGACGGCCTTTTGAATACTCGGGCCGTCTGAAAAGAAAAATTTCTATTCAAAAGTGGGAAAAGGTTATGCCGTTTTCGCAATGGTGGCAAGATTTTTTGAAAAGTAAGGGCGTGGCGTTTGCTTGGTTTGTCGTGCGCCGTTTTGATGATGAGCGTGTGCCGCAGGTGGCGGCAAGCATGACGTTTACGACGCTTTTGGCTTTGGTGCCCGTGTTGACGGTGATGGTCGTCATCGCTTCGGCCTTCCCCGTTTTCGACCAATGGTCGGGGGAATTTGTCTCTTTTATCAACCGCACCATTGTGCCGCAGGGCGCGGATATGGTGTTCGACTACATCAATGCGTTCCGCGATAAAGCCACCAAGCTGACGGCGATCGGCAGTGTGATGTTGGTCGTAACCTCGCTGATGCTGATTCGGACGATAGACAATGCGTTCAACCGGATTTGGCGCGTCAATTCGCAACGGCCCTGGATGATGCAGTTTTTGGTGTATTGGGCGTTGCTGACGTTTGGGCCTTTATCTTTGGGCGTGGGGCTGTCGGTCGTGATCGGTCAGGTGCAAGTGGTGGGCGGCTCGGAATGGCTGAGGGTTATCACTGCGGTTTCATTTATTACGGTACTGCTGTGGGGCTTGTACCGCTTTGTGCCCAACCGTTTCGTACCGGCCAGCCATGCTTTGGTCGGCGCGGCCGTAACGGCGTTTTGCTTGGAAACGGCACGCTTTTTGTTCGCTTGGTACATGGGCAACTTTGACGGCTACAAATCGATTTACGGCGCATTTGCCGCAGTACCGTTTTTCCTGTTGTGGCTCAACCTGTTGTGGACGCTGGTATTGGGCGGTGCGGTCTTGACCTCGTCCCTGTCCTACTGGCGCGGCGAAGCGTTCCGCCGCAGTTTGGATGCGCGCGGCCGCTTTGACGATGTATTGAAAATCCTACTGCTGCTCGATTCTGCCCAACAAAACGGCAAGGCGTTGCCGGTGCAGGAGTTCAGACGGCATATCAATATGGGCTTTGACGAATTGGGCGAGCTTTTGGAAAAACTGGCGCGACACGGTTATGTCTATTCCGGCCGCCAAGGCTGGGTCTTGAAAACAGGGGCGGAGTCCATCGACTTGGCGGAGCTGTTCAAACTCTTTGTCTACCGCCCGCAAACGCTCAACAAAGACAAGGTTAATCAAACGGTTGACCACATCATGCAGCCCTGCTTGGAAACCTTGAACATGACGCTTGCCGAGTTCGGCGCCCATACAAAAAAACAATCCTCTTAAACCTGACGCCGTCTGAAAGCAAAAATATCAAGTTTCAGACGGCCTTTGCTATAATCGGCACACTACTGAATACAATATTCAACCTACAAGGAAAAATAGATGAAAACACCAGCCCTACTCTCTCTGCTCGGTCTGATTCCATCTGCCGCCTTTGCCGCCCACGGCGTAGGCCTCGGCCAACCACCCAAATATCCGGCCAACTTCACTGCTTTCGAATACGTCAACCCCAACGCCCCCAAAGGCGGCACATTTACCACGCCTTTCCTCGGTGCTTTTGACACGCTCAACCCCTTTACCCTCAAAGGCAACCACGAATACGGCATCAGCATGCTGACGCTCGACACCCTGACCGAGCAAAGCATGGACGAACCTTACGCCGTTTACGGCCTGATTGCCGAAGACATCGCCCTGGCGCCGGACGGCCTTTCCGTTACCTTCAAAATCAACCCCAAAGCCAAATTCCACAACGGCGACCCCGTTTTGGCCAAAGACGTTGCCGCTTCATTTAACATCCTGACCAAAGACAAAGCCGCCGCCCCCATGTACCACTTCTACTGGAGCGACGTGGCCAAAGTAGAAACGCCCAACGATCGTACCGTCGTGTTCCGCTTCAAGCAGCGCAACTCAGAATTGCACATGATTCTCGGCAGCCTGCCCGTCTTCTCGCATAAAAGCTATCCCAAAGGCCTGGCCGCCGCGCCCAACAGCCTGCCGATCGGCTCCGGCCCCTACCGTTTTGCCAAAGCCGAAAACGGCCGCATCAGCGAATTTGTCCGCGACAAAAACTACTGGGCGCAAAATCTGCCCGTACGCAAAGGCCGCTATAACTACGACCACATCCGCATCAAATACGTCAAAGACGAAGTTGTCCGCATCGAAGGGTTAAAAGGCGGCCAATATGACTTCGTACAAGAAAACGTCGCCCGCAACTGGGCGCGCGCCTACTCCGACGAAGTCCTCAAAAAACGCAATCTGTCCAAACACGAATGGGTACAAAACAGCACAGCCGGTATGCAAGGCTTCGTCATCAATATGCGCCACAAGCCCTTGGACAATATTTACGTCCGCCGCGCCTTGATTGAAAGCTTCGACTACGAAAGCGTCAACAGCCGCATCTTCTACGGCGCATACCGCCGCACCGACAGCTTCTTCACCAACAGCACCATGGCCGCAACCGGCAAGCCTGACAGCGCAGAAACCGCATTGCTCAAATCATTGGGCGCCAAGCTGCCCGACGGCGTATTGGATCAAGACGTCCCTATGCCGCCGGTTACCGACCCCAAACTGGGCGTGCGTCCGAACCTGCTCAAAGCACGCGCCCTGCTTGAAAAAGGCGGCTATCAATACAAAAACGGCAAAGCAGTCGACAAACAAGGCAAACCGCTGACCTTTGAATTCCTCGCCCCAAGCAAAAACTACGAACGCATTACCGCCAAATGGCAGCGCGACCTTGCCAAAATTGGCATCACCATGAACGTGCGCACCGCCGATTCCGCCGTATATCAAAAACGCATGAACGACTTCGATTTTGACGTAACCACAGGCTACTACGGCAACAGCGAAAGTCCCGGCAACGAGCAATACGACTACTTCAGCTGCGCCGCCGCCAAAACCGAAGGCAGTCGCAACCTATCCGGCGTCTGTCATCCTGCGGTTGAAAAACTGCTGACCCATTTCAACAGCTTTACCAACCGCCAAGAGCTGCAAACCACTTCGCGTGCGCTCGACCGACTGATCCGCCACCAATACACCATTGTTCCAAACTGGTTCGCCGACCGCTACCGCGTCGTGTACCGTAACGATGTGGGCATTCCGTCCAAGCTGCCGAAATACTACGACCCCATCACCTTCGCCATGACCGCAGGTTGGAAGAAAAAGTAGTCGCATTTCGACAACACGTCCAAGCGTCTGACAAGCCCTTGGCGTGTTGTCCTAAGCATAGAATCATAAAACCTAGTTGTTTGTTTAAAAACAATCAATCGGCTGATTCCAAACAAACATAAAAGAAAAAACAACTTAAAGCCAAATCAAAGGCCGTCTGAAACATCCGTCAGCAAAATCATCTGCAACGGAACATTTCAGACGGCCTTTTCGTCTCTTTTCAATCCATTTTCGCAACCGAAGCAAACTATCGAAAATGAACAAAAAATTGCAAAACAATGCCCTCAAATTTTACAAAACCGTGTACACTACGAGATAAGAGTTTGAATTATAAGGTTAATCTTAATAAAAACTACAATCATCCAAATTTAACTCAAATCAAGCATTCATATAACAGACAATAAGGAACAATAATATGGAAATCAAGCGTCTCTCTACCATTCTCAAACTGATTGCCAACCCCGAACGTATGGCCATCCTTTTTCTGCTGCTTGACGGCGACCGCAGCATTACCGAACTGGTACAAGCGCTCGACTCCTCCCCGACCGGCATCGCCAACCACCTCGCACGCCTGCGCACCGAAGGCATCATCGATTTCACGCGCTACCACCGCATCATCGAATACCGCATCATCTCCGAAGAAGCCACCACCATCCTCAATACCCTGCGCACGCTCAAAGACCAAGCCGAATAAACAAATTATTCCACATCACAACATCAAGGCCGTCTGAAACATCAGCTTTCAGACGGCCTGCCACTTTCAGCCCATATCGAAAAATAAACCAATCCGCTATACAATACCGCCCATTCCCACAGGTGCAATCCACCGCCTTCCCACCCAACAACACACACGGAAACATCATGAAAATCGCCACTTGGAACGTCAATTCCCTCAACGTCCGCCTGCCCCAAGTACAAAACTGGCTGGCCGACCACCAAGCCGACATACTTGCCTTACAAGAACTCAAGCTCGACCAAGACAAATTTCCGGCCGCCGCCCTGCAAATGATGGGCTGGCATTGCGTCTGGAGCGGCCAAAAAACCTACAACGGCGTCGCCATCATCAGCCACCACGAACCGCAAGACGTACATTGCGGCCTGCCCGCCCTCCCTGACGACCCGCAACGCCGCGTCATCGCTGCCACCATCAACGGCGTGCGCGTCATCAACGTCTATTGCGTCAACGGCGAAGCCCTGGACAGCCCCAAATTCCAATACAAAGAACAATGGTTTGCCGCATTGACCGAGTTCGTCCGCGCCGAAATGGCCGCACACCCCAAGCTCGTCCTGCTCGGCGACTTCAACATCGCCCCGGCCGATGCCGACTGCTACGACCCCGAAAAATGGCACGAAAAAATCCATTGCTCCTCCATCGAAAGACAATGGTTTAAAACCCTGCTCGACCTCGGCCTGACCGATAGCCTGCGCAAAATCCACCCCGAAGGCGCGTTCTACACATGGTTCGACTACCGCGGCGCCATGTTCCAACGCAAACTCGGCCTGCGCATCGACCACATCCTCAGCAGCCCCGAACTCGCCGCCACCCTTACCGACGTCACCGTCGACCTAGAAACCCGCGCCCAAGAACGCCCCAGCGACCATGCGCCGGTAATCGCTGAATTTGACTGTTAGATTTTGAGTGAATAAACAATAAGGCCGTCTGAAAACTAGATTTCAGACGGCCTTTACACTAAGAGGTTTTCAGACAACGTTTGAGGTCTTCTGAAAGTTTGAAACAATGGTTTGAACACCAAAAAACGCGTGCGTGCGTACCGCACACACCCTACGCATGACCCACGCTACGCTTGCTGCTTTTTTGGTGAGTGCGTGGTAGTTAGGGGTGTTAAATCCAATGCAGCAGGCATGCACGTGGGTTTGAGGTGGTTGATTGGAAACCGCGTGCGTGGCAGAGCAACACGCACTACACAGGCTACGCTTGCTATTTGTTATCTAAAAAAGTCATCAGAAAATTCTCAAGTTCTTCTTCATATGCTAGATTTGGTTTTCGGACTGATGCTGGGTTAATTTTAATAATTGCCACAAGCCATTTAACCAGATCACAGAATGCAGCTTCTACTTTCTCTTTAGTTGGATTAGCATGTAATCCAGCATTAAACAAATCAACTAATCTGTCAGCCTCTTTCCCGAGAGTTTTTAAAGAAGACATATTATTTTTTTCACACTCAATAGTAATGTATGCCCAAATTCTATTTTTATATTGGGTTTTTCCAACTTTTCTATCTCTCCAGAGTTTCTCTTGAGCAGGAAACAGATAGTCTGCCAATTTTTCCAAAAATCTTCTACCTGATAATGCTGCTTGGGCTAAATCTTCATCAGTCTCTGCCCTTTCTAATGTTCTAGAAGCAGCTGCTAATACATCAAAAAGCTTAGGATGAAGCTCTTCTAGTGCATAGATAATATCCGATATGTCTTCATTTTTCAGATCAAGCATGTTTGTAAAAAATTCCTCAAATGACTCAATCCTTTTGAAATGATTCAACGTATCAAAGTTATCGAATATTGTTCTTCTTGCTCCTATACATTCATGCTTTACTTTAAAACCATGTTGCACGAGCAATTCATTTTCATAATTTTCTGGATCTTCATTAAAACCATAGAATATGGAAATAATCCCGTTCTCAATACGGAACAATTCAATCAAACTGTTTCTAAAAACCTGAAGATGGATATTATTTGAGAATTTAATATCCATAGCTCCCAAATAAGGATCAAAAATATTAAGTTTTTCATGAAGTGATTGAGCTGTTTTTATATCCATATTTTGAAACATCCAACAAAAAATTGTTGAAGTTAGAAATGAATTATAAAGTTTTTCTCTATGGACGAGATTTAGTGTGGTTGGTGTGTATATTTCTTTAAGTATTATTCTATAATCATTTATTCTCAGTGGCTTTTTACCATTGGGAATGATAACATCTCCAATAGATACGCGCATGCTACGTTTTGTGCTTTGTAATACATGAGTTTCTAAAATGGCTTTCATGATGGAAAAACCATAATAAGAACCCAAAGTTGGGTGATCTGAATTAAATAAAAAAACTACGTTCATATTAATCTAACCCTAAAAAGATTTTCTAAATACTACCAAATAGACTTTCCTTAATCCCCCTAATCCTATCCCTTAACACAGCCGCCTCTTCAAACTGCAAATCCCTAGCCGCCTGCTGCATGGCTTTTTCCAGTTTGGCAATTTCTTTAATCGCATCTTCTTCATTGTGAATCTCGCCGACTTTAACCTTATTTTTGCCTTTCAGACGACCTTTGCCGCTGTCTTCTTCGTGGTACACGCCGTCGATGATGTCTTTGACCTGTTTTTTAATCTGCTGCGGCACGATGCCATGTTCTTCGTTGAATTTAATCTGTTTTTCGCGGCGGCGTTCGGTTTCGTCGATGGCGGCTTTCATGGAGTCGGTGATTTTGTCGGCGTACAAAATCGCTACGCCATTCACGTTACGCGCGGCGCGGCCTATGGTTTGAATCAGGCTGCGGTGGGAGCGTAGGAAGCCTTCTTTGTCGGCATCGAGAATGGCGACGAGGGAGACTTCGGGGATGTCGAGGCCTTCGCGCAAGAGGTTGATGCCGACGAGTACGTCAAACAGTCCGAGTCGCAAATCTCTAATGATTTCAACGCGCTCGACGGTGTCGATGTCGCTGTGCAGGTAGCGTACTTTGATGCCGAGTTCGCTGTAATAGTCGGTGAGTTGCTCCGCCATGCGTTTGGTGAGGGTGGTAACGAGCACGCGTTCGCCTTTTTGGATGCGGTCGTTGATTTCGCTCATTAAGTCATCGACTTGGGTGGCGACGGGGCGGATGATGATTTGGGGATCGACCAGCCCTGTGGGGCGGACGACTTGTTCGACCACTTGCCCAGCGTGTTCTTCTTCGTATTTGGCGGGGGTGGCGGAAACGAAGACGGTTTGTGGCATGACTTTTTCAAATTCGTGGAATTTGAGCGGGCGGTTGTCGCGGGCGGAAGGCAGGCGGAAGCCGTAGTCGACGAGGTTTTGTTTGCGCGAGGCGTCGCCTTTGTACATGCCGCCGATTTGGGTGACGGTAACGTGGCTTTCGTCGATGAACATGATGGCGTTGTCGGGCAGGTAGTCCATCAGCGTGGGCGGCGGTTCGCCTTCTTTTTTGCCGGAGAAGTGGCGGGAGTAGTTTTCGATGCCTTTGCAGAAGCCCATTTCGTAGAGCATTTCGAGGTCGAAGCGGGTGCGTTGTTCGATGCGTTGTTGCTCGACGGGGCGTTGTTCGCGTGCGAAAAATTCGATGCGTTCGCGCAGCTCTTCTTTGATGGACTCGCAGGCGCGCAATACGGTGTCGCGCGGGGTAACGTAGTGGCTGGACGGGAAGACGGTGTAGCGGCCGACACGTTGGATAAGGCTGCCTGAAAGCGGGTCGAACATATCGAGGCGGTCGATTTCGTCATCGAACAGGCTGATGCGCAAGGCGTTTTCAGAGCTTTCGGCGGGGTACACGTCAATCACGTCGCCGCGCACGCGGAAGCTGCCGCGTTTGAAATCCAAATCGCCGCGTTCGTACTGCATGGAAACGAGCGTGGCGATGATGTCGCGTTGCTCGATAGTGTTGCCTTCTTTGACGGACAACACCATTTGTTGATACTCGGTCGGGTCGCCGATACCGTAAATGGCGGACACGGTGGCGACGATAATCACGTCGTCGCGCGTCATCAGGTTTTTGGTAGCGGAAAGGCGCATTTGCTCGATGTGTTCGTTGATCGCGCTGTCTTTTTCGATGAACAAATCGCGGCTGGGCACATAGGCTTCGGGCTGGTAATAGTCATAATAAGACACGAAATATTCCACCGCGTTTTCGGGGAAAAATTCGCGCATTTCGGCGTAGAGCTGGGCGGCAAGGGTTTTGTTGTGCGCCATGATGATGGCGGGGCGGCCGCTTTGAGCAATGACGTTCGCCATGGTGTAGGTTTTGCCCGAACCGGTTACGCCGAGCAGGGTTTGATAAGCCAGGCCGTCTGAAAGCCCTTCGAGCAGGCCGGCAATGGCGGTAGGCTGGTCGCCTGCGGGCGGGAAGGGTTGGTGGAGTTTGAAGGGGGAATTTGGGTATTGGATGACTTCCATATTGCCGCCTGTTTTCGGTTCGGGGAAAGAGAGGATTATAACAAAGGGCCGTCTGAAAATTGATAGTGCGCCAATCTGATAAGACTAAATATTTCATCTCCTCTCTTTGCTACTTGAGGTTTATTCTGTTGAATCTCTCCTCTTCATTCCCCTACCCCATAAAAGGCCGACACTCCGCATCATTACCCCTAAATATCTCCTCGCCGTCCGCACAGCTACCCTTCCCCTTCATCTTCCCACACACCACCGCCGTCAGCGACTCGTTCAAACGTAATACCCTCGGCTCCGCTTCCCTATCCAGCGCCACCGCCTTCAAGGTAAACTTACCCTCCAGAATCCCCTTAGCCTGACCGCTCATCCTGATACAGAAACCACCCGCCTCCTTCACCGGCAATTCCGGCCACTTCGTCGACGTCAGCTTAAAGCTGCCCTTTTTCGTGTAGAACTGCTCCATAAAGCGCGCATTTTCCAGCAGCGCGGCATGCGCCGCACGCAGGTTGGCCGAACGGACCGATTCCCGATAGGCCGTAAAGGCCGCCGTCGCCAAGATCGAAACCAGCAGCATTACCACCAACAGCTGTACCAAAGAATACCCCCTCTGCACAGTTGCCTCATTCTGTTTTCCGTCAAATGCTTTTAAGTACATATCATTATTCCCTTTATCTTTTATATCCCCTATCCGACAAGAGGCTATCCGTTTGTCCCTTAACCCAATGTAAAGTCTCCACTGGTTCAAGTTTTATTCCCGCCCCCAAACAAAGCCGCCCCGTGGCCCAACCGGCAAACGGTTCGGCCGCAGGGCGGCATACAGGCAGAGTCCGGCTTATTTTTTCACGGCAGGC